>JBBQYC010000053.1:0-2674 GCA_038209015.1 Saccharimonadales bacterium (SeqCode) | reverse complement strand
AGTTTCATAATTTCTTCTAGGCGGATCAGATCATCTGTATCTGTCAGAACTTCGTAGTCATCAACAATAAGGCCTTTCGTAATAATTTCGCGTATGTCTTGGGTAAGTAGAATTTTGACAGATTTATTAAAGCGGTCAGTGCAATAGATGCCTTCAACCTTGAGGTAGTTGGGATTTATGATGATATCACCTGCATATGCCACTACTCCGCCCGTGCGCAGACTTAGTACAGGACGTGGCACCAGCTTATTGATGAGGATTAACATGCATACAGTATACGACTTTGACCTTTGATTATGCTACTGCTTGCATGTTTTATAATATACGAGTTATATTGCAAGGAATGAAGCGGGTAACACTTTTTGCGGCACTATTACTAAGCATACTGCCGCTTTTGTCTATCGGTTTAGTTTATGCCCAGGAATCACCCAAGCTCGTTATAAGCCAGTTCAAAATTACGACAAAAGACGGACAATTTTTTATGCTGCATAATGCCAGCGACGAAGATATAGACATGGGTAGCGTCCAGTTGGTGTACTACAATAATTTCAATCTAGCAGACGCCACTAGTAGTAAGGTTATAGGTTTGTCTGGAAATCTAGAACCCGGCGGTTACTATTTGGTTAATGATGGACCGTATACGCTGTGTTATCAAATGATTGTCAACTCCGCCAGTTTAGGATTGAGCTCTACGAGCGGTACTGTGGTTGTTCAATCTATAAACCAGGCAGGTCAGGGGCAAGCCATAACGACAACCCAGCATGATTACATATCATGGTCCAAAGCAGAGAAAGAAGGCGTTCAGCAACTGCCAGAAAATAATCAATCGTTACTCCGGCGGCCAGTTGATGAATTTCAACATCCCTCAATTCCCAGCCCTGGTTTTGGTTCATGGATTGCTGTCAGCCAGTCAATAAATAATCCATGCGCTCTTGAAACCATTCAGATTAATGAACCACCTCAAGTTATAGAAACAAGTATCTTATTACTTCCAAGCACACCACCGCCCGTAACTGTACTAGGCCGAATGCAAACAGCATCGACAGGCGGAGGGGCCTATATGCCAGCGGGTAATATCGGCTTAATGACACCAGTTATTAACGAATTGCTGCCAAACCCGGGCAGTCCCCAGACAGATGCAGAAGATGAATTTATTGAGTTATACAATCCCAACAGCAAATCATTCGAGCTGACTGGTTTTGAATTCAAGGTTGGACTTAATTCAAAACGCTCGTACAAATTTCCAGCTGGTACAATCTTGGAACCCAATAGTTTCACGGCATTTTATTCCAGTGATACGAATATTGCCTTAAACAATAGCGGTAGCCAGGTTGAGCTGGTTGACCCGTTCGGTAACATCATTAATACATCTGAGCCGTATGGAAAAATGAAAGACAATATTGCTTGGGCATTAGCTAACAACGAATGGCTAGCCACGGCGGTACCGACTCCTGGCAAACAGAATATTATCAATGGAGAAGCTACTGCATCCGCCGTCGCAGCCGGCTCATCAAATACTCAACGACGAACGACAGGTGCGGCAAGTAGCTCAGATAGCGCAAACGGTGTGCTTGGTTCTGATGCAGAGCAAAAAGTAGCTGACATACGTCCTTCAACACTTGCGGGCGTAGCAGGTATGGCGTTAGGATATGGAGCATATGAGTACCGAACAGACGCAGCCAATAAATTCAGAGAGTTCAGAGCAAACCGAAGCGCTCGCCGAAAAGCTGGCAGCTAACCTGCGCGGTGGCGAGGTTATAGAGCTCGCCAGTGACCTGGGCGGAGGCAAGACAACGTTTACGAGGGGACTAGCCCGCGGCATTGGCAGCAAAGACCACGTCAGCAGCCCGACGTTCAAAATCATGAACCAGTACCAGGGTAGTACCCTTACTATGTACCACTACGACTTTTACCGTTTATCTGATGATGCACTCATAGAACACGAGTTGCAGGATGCCTTAGAGGATCCACACGGCGTCATTGTTATAGAGTGGGGCAACAAAATCAGCGCAGTGCCTGAACCAAAAGTGCAGGTCAAAATAACTTTAGTAGCTGATAATCAGCGCAATCTCGAATTATTTATTCCGGCCAAACTATCATATTTGAAAATCTAATCCTGTTAAACTACAGCTATGTACGTATTAACCCTGAGAACTGATAAGCCAGAAGCCGAGATTGGTTTATACGAAAATGCCCAGAAACAAGACGACATCATCTGGCAAGCGCACCGTCAGCTAGCTGAAACAATCCATCAAAAAATAGAAGAGTTATTATCAAATAATGACATTCGGCAAGAAGACTTGAGCGGTATTATTGTTTTCCAAGGTCCTGGTAGTTTCACCGGACTGCGAATAGGAATGAGCGTTGCCAATACTTTGGCATACAGTATGAATGTTCCGGTTCTCGCTGAAACGGGTGAAGCGTGGCTCCAATCGGGTCTAGAAAAAATACATGCAGCACAACCAGGTCAATGGGTTACTCCGTACTACGGTGGAGAAGCAAACACCACCCTGCCTAAAAAGTAGGCACACCATACCTTGAAATATCAGTAAATCCGGTATAATCATAACCATAACCTTGTCCAAGAGGTTGTTTTGAGGTTCAAAATCAAACACAAAGACGGAGTCATCAATGGACAATCGGCAACCTGCCGACAATTCAGCGCAGCAAAACC
>JBBQYC010000052.1:0-3210 GCA_038209015.1 Saccharimonadales bacterium (SeqCode) | reverse complement strand
GCGTGAAATTTTGCCCAAAAAACTGTGGTTACGAAAGGTTGTTTACGTATTCCTAGCTGTCTGTCTGCTGATTTTTATCAGCGCTTACGGCATCTCTCAATGGTATATATCAAAACATCAAAACGAACCTCTAGTTATCGGTGCAACTTTCATCCCAGATTATGCTCGGTATTTTGAACTTGACCCCAAGGAAACCCTGCAAGCCAGTATCACAGATTTAGGGATTACCGACTATAGACTCGTAAGCTACTGGAAAAATCATGAAGCCCTCCCTGACCAGTATGACTTTAGTGAGCTTGACTGGCAGTTCGATATGGTAGAACAAGCCGGCGGTACCGTGAGCTTATCTATAGGTCTTCGCCAGCCACGCTGGCCGGAGTGCCATGCTCCACAGTGGGCAGCTGAATTACCTGATGGCGTCTGGCAACAGCAGTTGAAAGAATATATGGGACAAGTTATAAATCGTTACAAAGACCGCGACGTCCTTAAAAGCTACCAGCTAGAAAACGAATTTTTCTTGGATGTATTTGGAGTCTGCCGTGATCACAGCAGGGAACGGTTGATAGATGAGTATCACTTCGTGAAGGGAATTGATTCTTCACGCCCAGTAATCATATCGCGTAGCAATAATGCCGTGCCAAGCTGGCCAATTGGTGAACCGCGCCCAGACATGAATGCCGCAAGTATATATAAACGCGTCTGGGACGGAACACTCACGCAAAGATATTTTGAATATCCGCTCCCCGCGTGGTTCTATGCCTTTCTTTCCGGCGGAGCTGAACTCTCAACTGGACGGAATACATTCATACACGAGCTCCAAACCGAAGCATGGTTGCCCCCAACCATGGAAATGAAAACCGCGCCTATCGAAGAACTCAATAAATCAAGTACCGCCGAGCGAGTAGAGCGAATGCTGTATTACGGCCGAGCGACTGGTATGCGTCGTATGGATGTTTGGGGGATTGAATGGTGGTATCAGATGAAGACAAAACGTAATGCACCAGAGATCTGGGATACCGCTAAAAAAACAATCGCTGAAATCCGGACCGAAGAGGCTTCCCGTTAACGCATAACGGTACTAAGTAAAAATCCAGCACTTTTTATAAGATTATCGGCTGCTGCATGGGTATAGCCGTGGTATTCAAGCACCTTAGTCGGAGTATGACTATATGTTCCAAACGTTTGAATATCTGGTGACATACAAATAACCGACTGCTCGGATTCTAGGGCTTCGACCATATCCGTCAAACAGACCGTAGATTCACCCATACGTCCAACAATGGTTTTAACCATTCCAGTACGTCCAATTGCGAGCAAATTCTTTGTGGTCTGGTCAGTACCAAAGCTTTCCAGTACTGCGAGATTTTCACGCGGATTACGCATATTTGCCATAATGACTTGTCGGGTAATCCTGGCAATATGATTCCTTTGACCGATAGCATCCGTACGATATATCTGACGAGCCTCAAGCAAGCTATTCACTTCGCTCGCTATAACTTCGTCAAATAAGTCTGGGCCTGAGTTAGCGAAATCTTGTGCCATGGCTTTTTTGCCACGCTGGCCAGTTCGTGCTGGATCGAATGCACCAAGACGATCTACAGCCATAATCCCAAGATGTTGATTATTAATCAATTGACTGGTTGTTTCTGCTGCTACATCGGCACCCATTGAAAACCCATAGAGAACTTGGCGCGCATCTGTTGCCCCCGAACCGTAGGAGTTTCGTATACTCTCCATAGCTTTAACTGCTCGATGAGCATATGGGGAGAACGATCCGTCTGAGACTAATTGACGTTGGTACCGGTTGAGTGGGATTGTCCGTGGATTACTGACTTCAATACCGAACACTGCAAAGCCTTTTCCAAGTACAACAGCTTGCGCCTTTCTACGTACCATCATAGACGGATCATCTATGCTCACGCCATATGGATTAAAGTCATAGATCACGGAATGAGTTTCATCAGTTATAGCTTGGATTGTCTGAGTTCTAAAGCCGCTCTCAGAATCTATGTTCAAAGATGCGTCGGATGTTCCCAAAATAGTGGCAAGCGATGCATCAGCAAAGCCGCTATCATGTATTTTTTCGTATGCTATATTTTCGAAGGTATTCACTCTTTTATATTATAGCACGGAATGCAAGTTTTGTCTATATACAGTCAGATGTATTTGGGGTACTATACAGACATGAAAAAGCCTAAGAATAATGCTTTACGCAACCGCCGTGCTTCGTTTGACTATGATCTCGGTGATTCTTTGGTGGTGGGTATGGAACTGACAGGAGCAGAGACAAAAGCATTGCGTAAGGCGCAAGGACACTTGAAGGGTGCCTATGTAACGGTCAAAAATAACGAACTGTGGCTATTGAATGCAACCATTACGGGCGATCACCGGGTACGCGTACCCGAGGAGGACCAAACCCGTTCCCGCAGACTGCTTGCCAAGCGCAAAGAAATAGACACGCTCATTAAGGAAAAGCAAACCGGTATGACAATAGTACCTATTGAAATCCTAACCCGAGGTCGCTACGTAAAGCTACGCCTCGCACTTGGCCGAGGCAAAAAACTTTATGATAAGCGACAGGTTATAAAAAAACGTGAAGATAAGCGAACTGCCCAACGGGCCATAAAACAGCACGTACGCTAGATTTCTGGTGTGTTTATGTTGTCACATGAGAAGTGAAATCATTCACAGTGTTTATGTGAAGAACCTTACGGTAATTTATATAAAACAGCGCTACCATACCTTTACCTAAGGGTAAAAGGAGGGGCGAATGAATTCACATAACAATGATGAAATGTTTGAAGATACATACGATGAAAGCGTCGACGATATACTAGAAAGAACTCGTGCACGATTACAGCATGAATGGCTAACGGGCGAGCCGAGTGAAACTACTGAGAATGATGAAGGAGAAGATACTTCCATACCGACCTCAGGCCGTGAAAAAGATTTTCACCTACATGCTTATACCGAGAGCATACCACGCATGAAACAAGAAGAAGATTGGATCGTAATAAATAGGGGAGAAGATGTATGAATGCTATAACCACGAAATCAGTTCGTACAGGGGTGAAAACGACGTCTATAGATACTGGTCGCCAACCCTTCACTATTGAAGCAACTAATGGATCAAGGAGGTTTTATGGGATATCGCGAACTTATACGTAATATAAAAGAAGAAACCGGATATTCGGAAGCCGAGTCGGAAGA
>JBBQYC010000051.1:0-3254 GCA_038209015.1 Saccharimonadales bacterium (SeqCode) | reverse complement strand
GGTATCTACCACCTCGATTAGATTTACTATATGATGAGCACGTAAAAGACGCATATCTTTCTCCTTGTTTGTTTTAGACAGTGAACAAGGAAAAGTGTAGCGTCTTTTATGCTAGCTGTGGAGGGTTTTGAGACTCAGGTTATACCAGCTTGCATTTATCTTAGGTTTAATGACTGATTAACCCTAGTCTGGATTACCTTGATGGCTCTTTTGTAATACCTAGGATGATGCCGGACGATGAGTATAAGTGGTATGGGTTGGTCAATTAGCCATGCGCACCGGGAAGTAGAAATAGTTGTCACAAAGCTCTGATTGAGAGGTTAGGGTTGAACAAAACCGATATAGAAATAAAACCTTAATCCCTAAATTTGACTTATGATGACTTATTATGTTAAAAATGAATATAACATGAGAAAGAGAATAGCAGAGGTACCAAAAAGTCTTGAAAGGGCGTGGCGACGTGTAGCATGCATAGGAGCTCTAGGCTTTCTGGCAATAGCTACAGGCTGCACAGATATCGTACAAGCACAGAATTTTAGTATGCCTGTATGTCGCCGAGGTGCGCCATTTAGCAAAGCCGGCAACACCCCGGTTAGATCTGTCCGTGATCTGACACAAGATAGCGAGGTCAACCTTGGTATACTCAGGGAGCGTGCGTTACGTGAGCCGTCGCGTAGCCTAAACATTACTGCAGCCGCCGGGTTAGTGACTTTACGACAGCCGGACATCCCAGAAGTCGCAATTAAGAGTGTCCGTGATGTCGTATTAACCCTGCCAAGCGGGGATTCTAGAGTGACAATCATCTTCCCAACAGACGTTCATGGCAAGTTCAATGTTGATCCTGAAGTATTCGGCTGCGAGGCTGAGAGTGGCCGGGCTTTTTACCATAATCAGCTACCCATAATAATACGTTCTTATGCCACCGCCTTGTCTAGCGATTAACAAGACAGTTATACTCTAACGGGTAACAACCGCACTAAAACTGTTGGCATTATTAAGAGACAGTAGAACTTCGATCCTTTATTAAGCTCAACCCAAGCAAAATGTTCTAAGTATGTCCACTAGGGGCAGCCATTAGAAGAAGATCCCGTGCTAGGGTCTTTTTATATTGTTATGCGAGAGGACTGATTTGAACGGGAGTGCCAGTGGCATTCCCCGCACCTTGCTTAGTTTCGATGCTAGTAGCATCAAACTAAGTTGTTTCTAGTAAAAGTATTTTTTCTTTTACGGGGGCAAGGCGAATTTTTCCTCTCCAGCCAGCACTTCCGTATACGTAGAATTTGTCAGACTAAGTGGAACGTTCGAACAATTACGGGAGAAGCCCATGTATTGTCTATAATACTCAGCCAAAATCGTATTACGAGATGGATTTAAATTAAAAATGGGGGTCGCTTGCCTGAAAATTGTTACCAAACGTACAATTCAGACCTAGTATTTGATATGATTAACTGATGATGAACTACGCTGGTGTACCATTAAAGAAATTAGATACAGAAAATAAAATGCACAAAAAAAAGATTGCCACATCATACGCAAATCGCTTGGCGTGGACACTTATAGGTGTAACCTTGATTATGTTGGTTCTACACTTGTTGCTGCAGTACCTTAATCTTGTAGTGTATCAGGAGCAAAATGGGTTTGTGTTTGAACTCTCAAACCGACTGGATCTGGATGATGAAATAAGTGTCCCTACTTGGTATTCGCAAATTCTGCTGTTTACAATCGGTATCGG
This sequence comes from Saccharimonadales bacterium (SeqCode), assembly GCA_038209015.1. Taxonomy (GTDB): domain Bacteria; phylum Patescibacteriota; class Saccharimonadia; order Saccharimonadales; family JBBQYC01; genus JBBQYC01. The sequence continues at coordinate 1,522 of JBBQYC010000051.1, read as the reverse complement.
CGCCTTTCTGGCCGCTTATTTGCAAAATAGACAAGCGTCTCGCCGTCTATGGGTTATTATTGGGTGTTTAGGCCTACTGCTTTCGATTGACGAAGCTGCCTCTCTGCATGAGTTGGTGCTGCAGAGCCTGCATAACATGTATTTTCTTGACACCTTTCCAACCGTTAGCAGGAATGCTTGGTGGCTAATTACGCCGCTTATAGTTCTGCCTGCCGGACTTCTGATATGGCAGGCGATAAAGCTATTACCAAAACGTACCGCACTTTTTTTCATACTCGGCGGCGTGTTGGCGGTCATCGGCGGAACTATCGTTGATGCGGTGGCAGTCATCGTACCGACCACAACATTTTTATACCAGGGTATATTAGTAGGGTTCGAAGAGGGTTTAGAATTGCTCGGAAGCACCATTGTTTTGTTTGCGATAGCAGATTATATCGAGACCCGTTATCATGAACGACTTCACAAAGCCGTCAAACAATTGAAATCGGTGAGAAAATAATATCGGTTCGAATTCTGAATTTAGTTGCGTTATAATGTTTATAAGCGATTCATGAAAAATAAAACAAATAAAATCAAAATCAATCATCCGACCATTCAGTTGTTTGCAGCTTTGGTGTTATTTGTCGCTTCTGTCTTGGCTTCGCGCGGTTCGCAAATGACACCATGGGAAATCAGCTTGTTTCAGACGGTTTATGGCTTGCCCGACTTCTTGCGTGCATTTTTTATCTTCGTTACACAATTCGGCAGTATTTATGTACTCGGGCTGTTACTGGTACTTTATATAGTCAAACAGCGATATCAAATTGTACTGAGACTACTTTTGATCGGAACGCTTGCGTATATGGCGACTGGTGTGGCCAAAGACATGTGGGGTCGGATGCGACCGCATGAATTTCTACCTAATATCGTCAGCCTAGAATACGTGGTGCGTGGACCTGGTTTTCCGTCAGGTCATATGGCATTAGCTACGGCGTTGGCATTTACCATGGGACATTATTTACCTAAGAAATACCACTGGCTCCTTGTGACAGCAGTTATAGGGGTGGGGTTATCCCGCATGTACTTGGGCGTTCACGCGCCACTTGATATCATCGGTGGATTTGCAATCGGTTGGGCCTCATACGCTCTATTTCGCCATGTACGGATATATGATATGCATCCTGGCAATAAGTCACAAAAAAGAACTGTAAATGTAAGGGCGAATAAACCTTGAGATAATTTTACTGTGTTTGTACAGTATTTCTGTTTAGTGTAATAGACCCTTCAACTCAATGATTCGAGTCATATTTGATGTCGCATAAGTCCTGGCTTTTGGATATAGACCCATACACTCAACCATAAAATACATATTATGGCTTTTACGAAAACCTATTTTATTTTGTTATAATCCGCTATTTCCCCGTGGTCTCTGCCACGGGGTTCTCTTGGCGGAAGGGAGTTTGAGGGGAACCGTAGGTTCCTCTCAAATGCAGCTATACTAGTGGTGTGCCAATCACCAAGAGTAACCACTGCGTCTACGACA
>JBBQYC010000050.1:0-3293 GCA_038209015.1 Saccharimonadales bacterium (SeqCode) | reverse complement strand
TTGGTACTACCCCTATTCTTATTGTCAGTGTACACTGGTTCGTATGTCTGATGCAGCAGTGAGAAAACTTGATACATTCATAAACGGACACCCTACTCGAACATTCAAAAAAGGTGAGATAATCATCTTTCAAGGCGAAGCACCGAGGAGTGCTTTCGTTGTTAAAAGCGGCATCGTCAAAGCCTACAATCTCAGCGTCAGTGGCGATGAGAAGCCCGTCGCGTTTTATAGCAGCTATTCTTCGTTTCCGGGCAGCTGGATATATGGTAAAGTGCCGAGCGCAATCTATTATTACGAAGCTTTTACACCTGAAGTCACGCTCTATATCGTGAACCGTGAAGATTATGTTCGGTTTGTCCGTTCGGACGCCGATTTGCTGTTCAATGAACTACAGGGTTACGTTACTGACCAGCTTGGACATTCCATGAGACTGAATGCCCTGCAGCACTCCAGGGCCAGCGATAAACTGGTGTATACTCTGCATTACCTAGCACTGAGCCATGGAAAAACAATCAGCCCTCAACTTGTTGAAATTACGCTCGACCTTACGCATCAAGATTTCGCAAACCTGACAGGATTGACGCGCGAAACGGCCGCTACTGAGTTAAATAAGCTTAAACATCAAGGTGTCATCAGCTACAGCAAAAATATGCCTTATCGACTTGATCTGAACAAGCTGATGAATTTGCTGAACGACCAGTATATTGCTGACGTCCAAGTAAAACTGTAAAAGATACACGACAAGCTGGAATTGATGTATATCTAGCTGGAATCAGGTTATTTCGCGGCTGGCTGAACCGTCGTGCCGTCGAGCGCGTCGTTGATGACACGTGATAAGTTGTGAGGCGCTGTCCAAGATTTGATGATGCAGCGATGTGCTCCCAGCTTGTAGGATTCTGCTACCTCTGGTGAATTCTCCATGTTGGTGAATATCAACACTTTGACGTCCGGGTGTGCCTTGAGATCAAAATGCTGGAGAAATTCTAAACCGCCCATGATAGGCATCAGTAAGTCGAGTAAGATCAGATCCGGTTTAAATGTGTTGAGTTTGTCGAGAGCTTCTTGGCCATCAAAAGCCGACTCAACGACATGGTCTTGGCTAGAAAGAATGATTGAGTAAGCGTTGTTGAGATCTTTGTCATCTTCTACGATGAGGATATTGGCCACGTAGGACTCCTTCAGGTTATGCTATGAGTTTATCACGGTAGTCGGCAGTAAGGTATAAGAATTTTCACTTCTTTGCATGGACCCTTTGCTCTTTCGGGAGTGTGAAGAAAAATTTGGTACCTTTTCCTTCTTCACTCTCAAACCATATCTTGCCGTCTAGCTGCTCCAAAAGCCCCTTGACCAGATATAAACCAAGTCCAGTACCGGTTGTTTCACGTTTAACGGTGTTTTGAGCCCGAAAGAACTTACTGAAAACCTGGTCGTGCGATTCTTTTGGTATGCCCCATCCATTATCAGCCACGGTTACAAGCACTTCCTTCGCCCTCCCGTATACAGTTACGTCCACCGCTCCACCCTCTGTCGTATATTTTATGGCATTTGAAACGAGGTTAGTGATTATTTCTTTGAGAATTAAGTTATCCGTCTTTACACTGGTAGCAAGCTTTCCGTTAGTCTGCAGAGAAAGTTTAATTTCTTTTTCTGAAGCGGCAAGTCCGAGCTCTTTGATAACCTCTTCCGCGGCTCTATCAACTTTTAGCATCCGTCGGTTGATGATAATTGTGCCACTTTCTATTCTTGTAATGTTCAATAGGGTGCTTATGAGCTCGTTCATTCGGTTCGTAGCAGCGATGATAGTGCGTAGGGATTTCTTTTGCGCTTGGGTCACATCCCCCATATAACCGTCGACGAGCATGTGTGAGTAGGTCTTAATGGCAGAAAGCGGAGTACGTAGCTGGTGAGACGCCAGCGATATGAATTCACTCTTCATACGGTCTATTTCTTCTTCGAGCGTAATGTCGCGGAACACCTCAATCGCACCTATCGGGCGGTCCTCTAGTAAAATTGGCGAAACAGTTAGTACGACTGGCAGTCGCTGGCCATCTTTCTTACGATAGTATAATTTTTCTGTTGTTGACTTTCCTGTCAGGAATGCCTTGGTGATTGGTCGATCGATAAGGTTTATTGGTACGTTCCTTTCGTCAAGCGCGACAATCTTCTTAGGGAACCATTCACCGAGTAAATCCTTTGCCTTGTATCCGAGCATATTGAGTGCGATTGGGTTGATGCGCGTGATACGACCAAACTCATCGGTGGCAATTGCGCCCTCACCGATACTATTGAAGAGAGCTTCCGCCTGGGCTCTCTGCTCCTGTTCCTGGATTATAGCTGATTCTTCATTTTTTGCCATGGTCTGCTCTCTGAGCCGGTTGAGCTAATTTCTCCAGTTGCGCGGTATATTTATCAATAAGCTTACTATCCTCTGTCAGCATCGAAACTGCAATGCGAATCCAGACAATCAGCTGTTTTAAATCATCAGAAGATAGTTGTTCTGGTTTCTTCTTTAAATGGTTTTGAACTTGTCGGGCTATAAATCGATCGGCAGCTGGGCCGAGATAGACACGGGACACTTCGACGACTCTGTCATAGAGGGAAACTTGAGTCATAAATTATGAGTCCTCTATTCGTTTAAGTCTTGCCGCACCTTTAGCAATCATGACGTAGCCCAGGGCCGCGACTAAGCTGACAACATAGAATGATGCAAAAGCTACGTTAATGGATATTCTTCCTGTTTCTGGGGTTATGGTTGCAATATATTGTAGCGCTATAGAACTAGCGATGACAGTTACAATTCCCACACCCACGTAGGTCAAAGCGTGCTTGTATAGGACTCCAGGGCTCCGTCTCGAATACGAAACTATATCATAGGCTGCTAATAATCCAGTGAACCAAGAATACAGGTAGGGTATTGCAATTGTTAGTATGACTAGCGATAACGGCATGAAATATTGACTGTCAGTTGAGTTGACGGTCATAGAATCGAATTGCCGTAGTATTGAGTAACAGTAAAATATTCCCAGCAGTACGAAGCCTGCTATTACCGATCCCATTCGCTTTGGACCCATTCTGATTTTGGCTTGATCGGATAGTTTCCGAGCACTAACGCCGAGGATGCTAAATCCAATTAGCGGTAGTATGAGAAAAAGGTAGTTGATGAATATTGTGATTGCGGGTCTGAGGCTCGGAATCGCATCGCTGATCGCAAAAAGAATAATCGCAAAAAGAAAAGGAACGGGTAGCGAATACGCCAACCATCCACAGCCCTTTGCGAGCATTGAAAAACCCGG
>JBBQYC010000049.1:0-3633 GCA_038209015.1 Saccharimonadales bacterium (SeqCode) | reverse complement strand
TAGATGAGTCAAAGAAACGTTCCTTATTGTCTTTTCTGCTACAAAGCATAGGATTCAGATGAATTTCGCTTAAAAATCGAACACCACGGGCATCTGTCATTAAAGCCCTGGTAGGCTTTGATTTTTGATGATCAAAAGATTTCACTTGTATGCCGTACGTCGCCATAGGAATACTATCTAAATCCGTAAATATTGATATATCGCTAGCTGTATTAAACGTGGCTCCGTGACCGTTGCTGTGGTTCTCTCTGTGCAGTGAAAAAAGCGGAAACCACGAACGGCTCAGGTCATTTTTCATACTGAATCTTTGAGCAAGCAATAACACCGATGCCTCCGCCAAAATACCGCTAAGGTTGCCGCGTGTCCCCCGTTCTTTATCTGACTTGGGGTTCTTAATCGCTGAATAATCTAATGCTAAATTGAAGGCAGTTATAACAGAACCAAAGTACATATTGGCTACTACTTTTTGGCTTGGGAGTTCACCGGTTGATGTGATTGAACCTATTCCAGGCATTTGGGCTTTGAGCATTCGGGCACGTGCATATGAAGTCTGATCGTCCGGCTTTCCGCTGTAGCCATACTCAGCGTCTACTTTAGTGAGTAAGTCATTAGCATGCTGTACGGCCTCAATTGCATGATACGAGCCGACGCTGTCAAACGCTTCTTCTATAAGCAGTTCTGCGGCCATAAGTTTGCCGCCACGGTTTGTTCGCTCGGCGAGGCTGATTGCTCGCTCTCGGGTAATTTCATGTTGCAGGTAACGCGTGGAAATACCAGCAGTTAATTTCTCACCGGATAGCTCAAGAATGGACCGTCGAACGTCATCCTTTTTCATAGATTTATTATACAACAGTTAGTTTATTTGTAAACTATGGTAAATTCCCGAAGTTACGGCCTCAAATTGTTGTACGGGAAACTGGGTCCACCATACCGCTGCAGTGGCAGCTGATTTGTTCCTCCATATATGCCCAAAACCTGGCGTGGTCGAAACCATTCCTTGATAAGCCGAAATAATAATATCTTTCTGGCACGTCACAATGATTGCCTGGCAGAGCTGAGATAACTCATCAAGTTTCTGAACGAGAACCGATATGTTTTGTGTATGAGTAATTAAGATTTGTTTAGCTGCTGCTAACTTTTGAAGTTCACTCAAAGTCGTCACTAGCATCGTTTTAGGGCGTTCAAGTATAGCTGCAGGTTCTTGCAAGAATGATTGCACACTATCGCCCGATACGACTAGCCTACCTGCATAAGCATGGCTGAAGCGCTCTATGAGCGCGACGGTTTCGCTATTGCGACCCAATCCGCCCGCTAATAACACCGTATCTGCCCACTCTGCGTGTTCGCATAATTCTGCCAGTGCTAGTTTAGTGAAACTTCCATTATTACTGCCGGGTAAGAATTCAATCATTGTCTGCATGGCTTCCGGAACTAATTTTTTGGTTTGTTCCGGCAGGGCGATTCTGACCTGACCGATCCCTGCTGTAATAGCAAAACCGTATGCTTCAGCCGGTTCAGAGAAGCTATGCGCTTCACCGCCTACTATGAGTAGTTTGCCGGCGAAGTTTTTGTTTTCCGGGCGGCTCCACTCCAGATCCGGGAATAGGGGTAATTCACCCGTCTGTTTAAACCAGTAGGTATCTGCCATCGATTTGCTCCAGGTTATATATTACGTTTTTACGCTCAATGACTAGGGCCCAGCCGTGTTCCTTAGCTGTGACTAACAGTTTTCGATCGGGATTGAATGCGATTGGTTGCTCTACAAGCTTTAATAAACTAGCGTCGCTGCCGCTATCACCGACAGCTATACTTTTTCCCCAGCCCACACCATGTTTAGCTACTAGTTTTTTTAATATTTCCGGTTTATTCTCAACTACATACTGATGCTTACCCGTGAACGTATGAACATTTCTTTGATACTCGTTGCCGACAGCATCATCAAAACCATAGTAATCAGCCAACTTTTTTATGATTTCGTGATGGGAGCCAGAAATAGCAAATAATGTATATCCCTGTTGTTTTAGTGTTTTTAGTAGATCCCGGGTGTAGGTATAGACCTGGTCTTTATATGTATCGAAAACAGTATCAATAGCACGGTCAAATGCCTCCACCGGTAAAGAATGTAGAATATCGTGGAACACACTCACTAATGTTGTTTGGTAATCAGTGAACGTATCTTCATGATGACGATTCTTCCAGGACATACGAGCGTTTTTTATAGCCGTACGTTGGTCCTGGCTTACATGTCCCTCCTTGGCTAGCTGATCGACGAGCCCGTGGTACAGCTGCCAGCGTATCAACGTTCCATCTATATCAAATACGGCGAATTTTTTCATGATTTCTTAAGTCCATATAATGCCATCAACACCGCTTGCGATGAGCCAGTTTTCCTGTCACATTTTCCGTCGGTTAGCCAGCCATTAAATCCTATAGAGCTGCCGATTTTATGAATTCCAGTTTCATGTTCCATTGCTTGATTGAGGTCTTTCCCGCTTAACAAATGAGAAACAAGCCTACTGGGGATAGGATAGGCGGGTCCGTAGGCGATACTGGGTTGCTCTGCTTCATTCGCGTCAACTACGGCGGCGCAGGCGCTTTCATACCACTGTTGCCTATGGGGTAAATCTAACGGATAAGCCCCGCCTTCGATAGATACGTAGTAGTCATAGCCTCTATGCTTACGTATAGCGTGAATTCTGTTGAGAGCTCCTAGCGCAGTTTCCTCTAACGACAGTGGCTGATCGGAGACTCCGCTAAGGATTTCTTCAGGCGATGTTTCAACTATAGTTTGCATACCATAGGTTGCAAATGCCTGTTTAACAGCTTCGGCTTTCACGAGGTTTTGCGAGGCAACAAGTACGCGCGTCTCCGTATTCATATAATTAGTCTAGCAGACTGTCAAAAATGTCATATCTATATGAAATGCTGGATAACTAGACCAAACTCATAGATGTAGTCTTCCTGATGTCTCTTGTAGTTTGCAAGTAATGCGGCTTTGCCAATCCATTTAACTTGTTCGACCTCTTCTTTCTGTATTTGGAACTCCTCTGCAGGTATATCTATCTGACCGACATAGCCCATATCAGCTCTAGCACCTATCATGCTACGGTGCATGAACAGCCCTTTTGTCTGTAGCGGGACTTCCACACCAAGCTCTTCTAGTACTTCACGTCTTGCAGTTTCATCATAAGAATCACCGTATTCTACTGTTCCGGCTGCGGCCGGTCCCCATTTGCCCGGGTTATTCTTCTTATCAAGCGAGCGCTGGGCCAGTAATATGTCTCCAGAGGTGTTTTCTAGCCAAATAGTCACGATCCGCCAGCGGTCATCATCCATCAAAAGAGCTCGGTCTTTGCTACCGATTACTTCATCACGGTTATTAACAAGTGTTACAAACTCTTTCATATGCTCGTATCTATGCTTACTGGGCAGTGGTCGCTGCCCGTTACTTCTGGGTGAATTGACGCGGCGGTTACCTTGTCCTCAATAGACTTTGAAACAAGGAAGTAATCTATCCGCCAGCCTATGTTTCGTGCTCTGGCGTTTGCCCAGTGGCTCCACCAGGTATAGAAGCCATTACCTTGTTTAAATATTCGTAGCGTATCGATAAATCCGGCTGCTAACCAGTTATCG
>JBBQYC010000048.1:0-3984 GCA_038209015.1 Saccharimonadales bacterium (SeqCode) | reverse complement strand
TCCCGACCGATGCGGGTTATTGGGTACGTATACATGTTTCCAAAATATTCGCTAAGGTTTTGGTTTTTTAGAACTGCTGGTAATGCACTGGGTCAGAAAAGGCGTATCCGTGAAGTCCGAAATCCGCAAAAGGTACACAAGCTGCATCATATTGCCGGTAAATATGATTTGCCCGCCGATACCTTTACCAAAAGATGCCAAGACCAGCTTAAATATTGGCCGCTGCTGCCATAAGAGCGTATCATTAGCGGCATGCAGGTTATGCTTGAACCCGGACATTATATAGCTGCTGTCTCTGGCGGAGTAGACAGTATGGTTTTACTGGATGTACTGCGACAACGGCCAGGGGTATCACTTACTGTGGCGCACTTTGATCACGGTATACGACCTGATTCACGTATGGATCGGCAGCATGTCCAGGCGATTGCTAAGCAACATGGTTTGCCGTTCGTGTACCACCGCCAGGAATTAGGCCAAAATGCGAGCGAATCAGTTGCTAGAGACGCCCGCTATGATTTCTTGCGGAAGGTTCAGAATATGACGGGAGCAAAAGCGATTGTGACAGCTCACCACCAAGACGACAGGTTGGAAACGGCTGTACATAATATGATGCGCGGCAGCGGTCGGCGTGGCTATGCACCATTAACTTCAACCGATGGCATATTACGGCCGCTTGTTACCTATCCAAAGACACGGCTGATTGAGTATGCCAAAGATCATGGAATTATGTGGCGTGAGGACTCAACGAACAGTGACACTCGATACAAGCGCAATTATATTCGACATAATCTCTTAAGTCAGTTAAGCGATGGCAGGAAGGCACAGTTGCACATTCTGCTCGATAAAATCGATGAGCTGAACAAGCAGATCGAGCGCGAACTAGTACACGTACTGCATCTTCAGGATTCGGTTGGCCGTCTCGACCGACACTGGTTTACGCAGCTGCCACATCGCGTAGCCACAGAGGTCATGTACGAGTGGCTAACAAGACACGGCGTGCACGATATAACATCATCCATGATTGAACGATTAGTCCATGCTGCTAAGACCTCACAATCACATAAAAAATATATGGTTCAGGAAAATTCTTACATCTTAACAACTGATGATGCTGTTGAATTCGTAAGCGCAACAGGTTAGCCAAACAGTCAATTCATCTGTATAATGCACACGATATGGGACCCGTTGAAACTGACATTCAGCGGATACGAGCGGGCGCATATGTAATTACTACTATTCAGAAACATTGAGGGAGCGTTGCACAGGATGGATAAGAAACTGAAAAACCGAGGGCCAAATAAACGAAGCGGCACCATTAAAAATATCGCTTTCGTTAGTTTTCTTGTTATATTCGGTTTGATTGTTTGGGGTAGTTTAGGCCAAGGGGAAAAGCCGAACGAGTTCGCGTTTAGTGAAGTCGTTCAAAAAGCCAACGATGGAGAAATTGGCAAGCTTATTATCACGGGTCAGGAAATAAAAGGCTATAACGATGCTGATGCAAATGTAGCAGAAGCCAAGCCTGATTTTGTTTCACGACTGGCTCCTGGTTCGAGTATTTACGAGCAGGGGCTTGAGAACCGTGAAGTTAATGTCATTTACGAAGAACCGGCGGATAACAGCACCTGGTTTAATATCGGCACGCTGATACTGCCAATTCTTCTTTTTGTGGGAATATTCTGGCTGATACGTAGCGCCCAAGGTCAGGGTAACCAGGCCTTGAGTTTTGGGAAAAGCAGGGCTCGTTTATATGGAAATGAGAAAAAGAAAGTTACATTCAAAGAAGTAGCTGGTAGCGGCGAGGCCAAACAAGATCTTGAAGAGGTTGTTCAATTTCTGAAGTTTCCAAAGAAATTTGAAGATGTAGGCGCTCGTATACCAAAAGGAGTGATGTTAGTTGGTCCTCCAGGCACTGGTAAAACGATGCTGGCTCGTGCCGTAGCCGGTGAGGCGGGTGTGCCATTCTTTAGTATTAGTGGTTCGGAATTCGTTGAAATGTTTGTAGGTGTTGGTGCCAGTCGCGTTCGCGATTTGTTTGCCAAGGCAAAGAAAAATGCGCCATGCATAATTTTTATAGATGAGATTGATGCCGTTGGTCGCCGCCGTGGAAGCGGAATGGGCGGAGGTCACGATGAGCGCGAGCAGACTCTAAACCAAATTCTGACTGAAATGGACGGATTTGAACAAGGCGCAAATGTTATTGTGCTGGCGGCGACAAACCGTGTCGATGTGCTTGACCCGGCTTTGCTCCGACCTGGACGTTTTGACCGCCGTGTAAATATCAGCCTGCCGGATCGACAAGACCGCAAGGCAATCTTAGATATTCATTTTAAAGAAAAGCCGACTGACAGCAGCGTTAATATAGAATCACTGGCTGCTAAAACGGCCGGCAGCAGTGGTGCTGATTTAGCAAACATTGCTAATGAATCGGCTATCGTGGCAGCTCGTAATGACAGAAAGATCATCAATAACTCAGATATTACTGAAGCGTTTGAAAAAGTAGCCATCGGGCCTGAACGCAAGAGTAAGATAATGAGTGAAAAAGAAAAAGAAATGACTGCTTTCCACGAAGCCGGACATGCAGTTGTCGGACACGTTTTGCCGGATAGCGATATGGTCCATAAAGTTACTATTATCCCGCGCGGTGGAACAGGTGGTGTGACTTGGTTTATTCCGCCAGAAGACAAAAGCTACCACAGTATTATTGAATACAAAGACGTTTTAGCGCGCATGCTAGGCGGACGTATTGCAGAAGAAGTTATTTATGGCAAAGACCGAGTCACAACCGGTGCTGGTAATGACCTACAGAAAGCAGCTGAACTGGCCCGCGATATGGTTGTAAACCAGGGAATGGGTGAAAAATTGCGCGATCAGGTGTTCCACGTAGAGGAAGGCATGATGCTTGAACGAATGATGCACGAACGTCAATATTCAGACGATACTGCCAAAATAATTGACGATGAAGTCGAAGCGCTTATTACCGAAGCTGCACAACGGGCTCGGGCGGTTATAAAGGGTAATCTGGACAAATTAACTGCCCTAAAAGATGTATTGCTTGAGAAAGAAACAGTCGAAGCCGAAGAAGTTATCGACATACTAAACGGTTCAAAGCTTCCTAGGGCTGCAACTCTGTACTAGGCGTTTGGTCAGAAGGCTCTGGTTTTAGCTGTTTGCAACTGTCTAGGTCTACTTCTACAGGTGTGTCTAATTTGTTTTGCGGGTCATCAACCATATCGCTCATTTGCGTATGTCCCAGGTAGGTGCCATCATATTCATAGTAATAACTAGCAGTTAGAAACCCGCTTGATCCCTGAACGACGTAGACTTTTCCAGACTCTGAATCACAGCTGCTAAGAGTGGTACCAATGCCTGCTCCAAAATCAGTCACTGCTTCTGTGTACTGTTGTTCGACAGAACTAGGTATATTAAGCGACGTATCAGTAATCTGTTTTTCCTGAGTGAAAATAAATAGCGTGATAACTCCGATAAGAAACCCGAATATCATTGCCAGTACAGGAACTGCGAACTTCTTCATGTAGGCAGTGTACCAAAAACAATTTTTTTCCGCTGTTTTTCAAGATTGCAAAGCACTATAATAAGATTAAATGAACCTCGTCATACGTTTTAATTCTTTTCTACTTGTATTGATGCCGCAGCGTGCGGCGTTTTATGAGCGGATTCTAGGCGTGATAAGATGAAAAAATTCATTAGGCGGGCAAACCAAAAACTTTCACTTAGCAGCGCCGCTAGTTTACTGATATTTGTCGCGCTTGCCGGACAGTTACTTGGGTTCCTCAGGAATCGATTAATTAGCACTAACTTTACCGTTGTGGACCCGGGTAGTACGGATGCATTTTTTGCAGCTTTTCAAATTCCAGACTTCTTTTTCTATACCATAGCTGCCGGTGCACTCGGCGTCGCTTTTATTCCGTTTGTCGCTGATAAGCTTGAAAAAGGCGACCGCAAAGGGATGTGGGAGCTTGTTAC
>JBBQYC010000047.1:0-4032 GCA_038209015.1 Saccharimonadales bacterium (SeqCode) | reverse complement strand
ATCGTAAAAATAAAATGTATGACTCACCTATCCAGTGTAGCATTCCCGTTAGTACTCCAAGGAGCCGTGCGATCCAATATAGATTTTGTCAGAGACATCTATGCCCTTACGCTCAAGCTCGTGTGTGATGCCCATTTTTTTCATGATATCGCGTAGACGTTGGGTAGCATGAAAATTATCAAAATCAGTCCTAAGAGCAAAACGTTCTATTTTTGCACCCTGTACCAGCCAGCCCTTACCTGTTTTTTCCACGCTCCAACTATCGTCTGTTTCCTGGAGTGTTATCTTTGGTAGTAAATCGGCTGGATCAATCTGTGCATCTAATTCTGCTTGAATTGCCTGCTTCATACTGGCAGCCGCGTACAAAAGCGGCTTTATGTCTTTTTTGGCTGAAGCTGATATGCAATATAATTCTGTACCTTTGGGTAGTGCTTTTTTCAGTTGTTTCATTTTTAATTTTATTTCATCTGGTTGCAGCGCATCTATCTTATTCAATACAACTATCTGTGGTTTTGTAGATAGATCCACTTTATATGAAGAGAGTTCATTTTGAATTACGTGATAATCATCGACTATAGTTTCGCTGAGCGCATCGACAAGATGGAGGAGCAAACGAGTTCTTTCAACGTGTCGTAGAAATTCAACGCCGAGACCCTTACCTTCACTTGCTCCTTCTATAAGACCAGGAATATCAGCAACAAGTAAGCTATCAGCCTTATCAATATCAACCACGCCTAGGTTAGGTCGAGTTGTTGTAAACGGATAATTGGCAATTTCAGGATGAGCATTACTTATGACTGACAGAAGTGTAGATTTACCGGCATTCGGCAAGCCAACTAATCCAATGTCAGCAATCATTTTCAGTTCCAAACGCAGTTCCATAACCTGGCCGGGTTCTCCTTTTTCAGCAATACGGGGTGCTTGACGGCGGCTGCTTATAAAGTGTGCATTACCAAAACCGCCCTTGCCGCCTTCTGCAATAATGGCTTTTTGGTGTTCCTCAGATAGGTCTGCCAGCTCATTATTATTACTATCGTAAATAATAGTTCCAACTGGTACGGGAATGAGCTTGTCTGAGCCTGATCTACCGCGTTTTTTTCTTTTAGATCCAGCGACTCCATTCTCTCCACGTACTTCTTTGTGGTACCGGAAATTTGCTAGGGTGTTTTCGCGCGTGCTCGCCACAAAGACCACATCACCGCCTTTACCACCATCGCCACCATCCGGGCCGCCTTTATCTATAAATTTTTCATGCCTGAAACTTACGATGCCATCGCCGCCATCGCCTGCTTTAACAGTTACTTTTGCATAATCAACAAACATAGTCTAGTTAGTGTATCAATCTCGGTTAGAATTAGTTAATGAATTGAAAGCCACCAAATTGAGAAGGAGAGATCTTTTTCCAGCTTACCCTATTCCAACCACCGGCTGGAGTTGAGTCCGTTTTAGACACTTGGCCGTAAGAATTCATATCCGAGACCCAAATAGAACCATCGGATAATACTTCTTCCACAAATCCAACGTGTCCCGGATAATACGTATTTGACCAGATAACTGAGCCAACCCGTGGAGTAGAAGATACTGATAAACCCGCCATTCTTCCACGCGCCACCCAGGTATAGGCATCACCGAGGTTAGCCGGTATTGGCCGACCGATTTCTTGACGACGTGTAGCCGCCCACCATGTGCACCAGCCGTATTCATATCCGTTATAGCCATATTGAGCAGCAAAACCGAAAGCGTAACCACCTCCGTAGTTATAGACAGGTTCCGGTGCGGCTATTGAGCCACCGGGAATCACAATCATATCGCCTGCAACCAAACCACTTAATTCGGCATCGTTGAATGAAGTAATATTGTCGGCGCCAGTATTGTATTCTTCAGCCAGACTATCGGCGGTGTCACCTGTAGCAACTTTATAAACAATACCGTCCACACCCGATGGCGGAAGAATCAAACGTGTTCCAACCGCAACTTCATCACCCGTTAAATCGTTACTCCAACGCACACTATCAGAGGAAACCCCGAATTTTACGGCAATATCACCAATAGTGTCACCTTCTTGAACAACATACGACTGAATGTCGTATTTTGTAGGTAAGGCGGTACTCATAACAACTGGCTTTGCAACAATACTGTTGTCCGACTGAGGAGCTAACAACGTAGCATTTACAGAATCCGCATGATTGGCTACCGAAGTAGCTTCGGGTAGACTGACTAGTCGAGCAACATTCACGGCAATATCAGCAGAACTAAGCTGATCCAGTGGGCCGGTGGCTTCCGTGTCAGCATCAAGCATACGACTGCCGGATGTATCAGGGGTCAGTTCAGTAGAAGCTACAAATCCAACCACCAAAAAAAGAACAAGTAGATTGGCAGAGACAAGAGCAATGCGAACTACACGTTTACGCGAGCGCGCAATGTGTTTTCTTAATAAACGAGCAGCAATACTGTTCGATGTTCGGGGTTCAATTAATTTCTTACTTGCAGATTGTAATGGGTTACGAATGGTTACTCCTGGCATACGCCAACTCTATCAATGCTGATTATTATCGAAATCGACCTTCTTTAGCAATAACAGAGGTAATTCATCGGTGGGGACTATATCTGTTGACACCTTAAAATTACACCATAAATATACTAAAAATCAGCAAAAAAATCAATAGCGCTTTCAGGGGTTATTAATTTACTTCACAGAGCTTTTTACAGTGTTCGTCAACAAGTCGTTCGTGCTCACTGAGCGTACGCGAGAAATATGTTCTACCATCATCGCCGGCTACAAAAAACAGGTAATCTGTTGACTTAGGGTTTGCTACAGCGCTCATAACTGTTTTGTTGACATTACTAATAGGACCTGGTGTCAATCCTTTATTGTTAAACGTATTGTATTCGGAATCAAATGATAATGAAGTAGGCTGCCCAGCTTTCAATGCACCGTATATAACGGTAACATCGGATTCAAGATGCATATCCTGCTTTAGTCTTGATAAGAATACCTGGGCAACTGTTGACATATCATCAGGATTATTCACCTCCTGAGTTACGATTGAAGCCAGGATAATTCCCTCATGCACCGATAGCCCCTGATCTTTAAAACCTTGTTTTATATCATCAGTGAGGTTACTGTCCATTTGAGCAAGTGCTTCGCGAATAATTGATTCAGCTGTGGTAGCATCTGTCTTTTCGTATGAATCAGGGTATAGATAGCCTTCTAGGTTAGCAAATGCAGGCTTGTCGCTCAGTGCCGGTTCATCCATATACTGTTCTGGTTTCAGTGCAGCATCAACTTCAGATTCCGAAAAACCGCCATTATTGATGAGCGCTGAACGAATCTGGTCAAGACGCTGGCCGGGTAGAATGGTGAACAAATTGCGGTTGACTTCACCTTGTGTCATCTGCCTGACAATTTCAACTACTCCAAAGCTCGGACGTAGCGTATAAGATCCTGCTTGAAGGCTTCCTTTGCTGCTTGAATTGCGTACATACAGCTCAAAAGCCCAGGCAGCGCGTATGAGGCCAGTTTCTTCAAGCTTATCAGCAATATCACCTACGCTTGATCCCGGTTCAATGGTCACGACTACATTGTGTTGGGATGGACTTACGGCCTGAAGGTTATGTCTATATATTCCTCTTGCTCCAACAACAGCCACAATAAGAAATACTGCCATTAAGATTATGAGTGGCTTCATAAATCCACCGCTGCGACGTCTTTTATTATATGCATACCGTGTCATGCTGAATGTTCCTCTTTGTGTTCTTCTAGATAGTCAGACAATATCAGACTTGCTGCGGTTGCATCAACATCTTTTTTATCAAACGGTTGTTTCTGTAGAGATAATATTTCTTTAGCTCTTATTGATGTAAGCGCTTCATCCTGAAACTGAATTGGGAGTGTTAGATGTTGCCTTACGTCATCAGCAAAAGCTCGCACCGTAGTTGTTTGTTCCGTCTCTTGCCCATCCAGGCCGCGCGGTAAGCCTATGACAAGCGTGGTGATGGAATGCTCAATAATCAAAGTTTTCAGTTGGTGAA
>JBBQYC010000046.1:0-4100 GCA_038209015.1 Saccharimonadales bacterium (SeqCode) | reverse complement strand
TGGTGCAAAATTATCAGACGCCCCAGATGAAGTCATGCTTCCGAATACTATTAAAGCGACTGAAAAAACTACCGGTGGTGAATCATTTTTGACCAAAATCAAGCTCGCCTTTTTACATTTCGGCGACACATTTGCAAACTTTAACCAGCGTCAAAAAATTGCCTGCATAGCCATGGCACTTTTTCTTGTCTTAGGTACCGGCAGTCTACTATATGCACTCATGGGCAATCAGCCGGAACCAGCGCCTCAAATAGTTGTCGAACCGGAACCAGAACCGGAACCAGAACCGCCAAAACCCACCACTGAGCCGTCAAAATTAACTGGTTTAGAGATTAAAATAATACAGAATCAACTGCCTGTAATGGGTGTAATGATAGAAAACAGTCCCGATGCTCGGCCACAATCCGGACTTCGCGAGGCCGGAGTCATTCATGAGGCCATCGCCGAAGGCGGGATTACACGCTTTTTGGCACTGTATTTAGATGAAATGCCTTCTAAGATTGGGCCAGTTCGGAGTGCCAGGCCATATTATCTCCGTTGGAATCTACCATATCAGGCACCATACGCTCATGTTGGCGGCAGCGCACTTGCACTGGCTGAAATTCCAAGATTGGGCATTCGCGATCTTGACCAGTTTCATAATCCAGGCGTATTTGAGCGCGTCAGTTACCGCTATGCGCCACACAACATGTATTCAAATGTAAAATCACTTCTCAAAACAGCTCAGTCTAAAGGCTGGAAAACCAGTACGTTTACTAGCACCCCTCGAAAGGAAGACAAACCAGTGACTGAACCTAAAGCGTCAGCTATAAACCTGAATATTTCATATGGTCAGTACAATCTCGTCTACAACTACAGTAAAAAGACGAATTCATATAATCGTGTCATGGGCGGCCAAAAACATACCGACGAAGTGACCGGGAAACAACTGTCCCCTAAGGTTGTAATAGCGCTGGTTACAGATTATGGCATAGACAACAACGGGGTTAATTCCATTTATAGAACCGCGGGCAAGGGTACAGTTTATATTTTTCAGGACGGAACTGTCAGCAAGGGAACATGGCGAAAAAAGAACGATAAAGCTATGATTGAATACCTTAATAAAAAAGATGAACCTATTAAATTAAATGCCGGCCAAGTCTGGGTAACCGCTATGGCCAGCGAACAGCAAGTGAGTTACGAATAATGGACCAGCTAAAACGATTTAACACACAAATAAAGCAACGATTTATACTGTTTGCTGCGCTCCTACAAATAATTTCGGTTGGTGTATGTTTTGCTTTGTGGCAATTCCTGAAGCTAGATATTATTTTTATTGTTGCGGCATATATTGTAGTTTCAGTAATACTCAGCTATATATTTGCATCTATGTTTGCTAAGGCCGCTTTGGAACCAGTAAAGGTGCTGGGGGACACTGTGCTTCATCTGTCTCCTGGGGCTAACGCTGAGAACAAGCCGCTTCCAGAAAATCTGCGCATCGGCAGAGAATACATCACCGCCATTAGCTATCAGCTCTACCAGATAGCAAGCCTGCAGGATAATAAAGACTTGGCCGAACATCGCCGGGAAGCTACACAAGCCAGCAATATATTGGCACACTTGCCCTTACCGGTGTTTGTTTTCAACAAGCATCAGGTGGTGACTTTTGGTAGTGATTCCGCTTTAGCCTACTGCAACCTTGAAAGCTCCGAACTGTTTGGCAAGCAGTTGTTTGACGCCGTAAACTTAGAGTTTCCGACTACATTTACCTTAGAAAGCTGGATTAAAGATTCTCAGTCGCACAAAGTTACGGATACTGCATATTGGCGCCGAGTCCGCATGACACTGAAAGATGACACTCAAACCCATCGGCTACTTGATATTGCTGGCTACTACAACCGTGACAATCCAAGTGGAATTGAATTTATCATAACGCTCTTTGATCGAACGGAAGAATATATTCAGGACGAAGACTCAATGAGTTATATTGCGCTAGCAGTACATGAACTACGCAACCCTCTGACTGTTATGCGTGGATATATAGAAGTTTTTCAAGATGAGCTTGCCGATCAACTCGATGAAGAACACACCAGGTTCATGCGCCGCATGCAGGCCTCCGCCCAGCAACTCACAACATTCGTTAGCAACATATTAAATGTGGCCCGTGTCAATGAAAATCAACTACCCATCAAAATTGCCGAGCAGAAATGGAAAGACGTCGTCCAACATGCTGTTAACGATATGGAAACTCGGGCTCAAACCCTTGGTAAAAATATTGCGTATACCATTCCGGATAACTTGCCAACAGTAGCGGTAGATCGCCTGACGATGTATGAAGTACTGTGTAATCTTCTAGATAACGCAATCAAATACGGGGGGCTCAGCGAAGAAATCACCATTACAAGCGCAGTCAACTCGGCTGGTCTTGTAGAAACCCTTATACAAGACAAGGGTGTAGGTATTACTGGTTCTGTAATCCCGACATTATTTGAAAAATATCAACGTAATCACCGCAACAGTTCCCAAATAAGTGGTACCGGACTGGGGCTATACCTATCCAAGGCAATCGTTAGCGCCCACGGCGGTGAGATATGGGTGCAGTCCAAAGAAGGCGAGGGAACAACCGTCGGTTTTACAATCAAACCTTACGCATCGCTTGCTGAAGAAGAGAAAAACGGCAATAATGTAGGAATGGTAAGAACAGCTCACGGCTGGATTAAAAACCACTCACTATATAGGAGATAATATGCAGGAGGATCAGAACATTCCAGATTCAGCCCCAAACACTTCAGATCAACAACCGACGGCTTCGGGCAAAAAAATACTTCTCATTGAGGATGAAACGTTTATAAGCGAACTGTACGTTCGCGCCCTTAGGAATAATGGCTACGACGCCAAGGTAATTATTGACGGTAAAGTCGCCCTAGAAGAAGCCAAGAAAAATATCTACGACATCATACTATTGGACATCATGCTTCCTAATATGACAGGTACCGATATATTGCATGAACTACGTTCTATTTCTGATTTTAAATCCAAAATTATCATTACAACCAACTTAGAACTTGGTGAAGAAGGCCGTATGAAGATTGAAACGCAAGCCGATGGCTACCTCGTTAAAGCCGATATCACCCCCAAAGAACTTGTTGCATTTCTTGATCAAATGCTACCCAGTGATCAATAGCTATTCTTCAGATAAAAAGTCGGCATACTGTGCAAGTAACGTCCGGCCTATACCACCGTACTGTTCGCGTATCACGGGATAGCGGGAGCATGTAGCTAGTTCTCTATCACCGCATTCAACGGCATTTATTACATCCGCAGCCACATCAAGCATGGCATGTGTATCCATAGCCATTTCACCTATTTTCTGAACTCCTTGAGCTGATTCCTCAATTATTTCAACCGCTGGAATGGAACCACTGAATTTGCCTAACATCATGTCGTGCAGTTCAGCCATCAATAGAAAAGTTTCGACAGAGGAATTAATACGGTCCTCACATTCCATCCGCAAATCATTAAATACTCCAGTTTGTAATGGGCAGCCTTCACACATATTTATTATTTTCATGAACTACAGTTATAACCTATGTATCTTATATTTGCAATGTCTCAATAATTCTTATTCATAATATCTACCCACATTGACGAGCGGGGTATAATGTAGGTAAAGCAGTGTGGGTACTTTGCCACGGCAATTTCTACTTACAAGCTTTATATACACCTATCTTCCTTGGTAGCTCTAGCCAGCAGGGATGATCACTCCAAATCATATGTCGTCCTAGCTATTACGACGTGGCGACCGTCACCCAAATCTCTTCTTTGGAGTAGTTTTCATGGATCCGACAGTTCCTATAAATGAACGCGTTGACGTCGCCGTACTTTTTAGAAAGCACGGCGACATTGCCACGCTCTGTTATCCGTATAAGATGAAATTCCGGGGGCAGGAAATTACCTTTACCGAGCTGTGTTTGCGCCACCCAACCAGCAAAGGACAGCGCATGATACATGTGTTTGATATGAGCGATGGCATTAATGACTATCGGCTCGAATTCGACGCCGAGGGATTAACCTGGACACTCACAGCCATGCTGGAAGGACACGATGAGACTCAACATTAA
>JBBQYC010000045.1:0-4564 GCA_038209015.1 Saccharimonadales bacterium (SeqCode) | reverse complement strand
AACCTGCATCAAAAACGCATAAAACTAGGTTCTAAAGAATCATTACCTTCCCTATTCAAGATTGTTACTGCACTACGCGAAATGAATGAAATCGGCTCACTATCTGGCAAATCTGTTCTTAAGCCTATTGTTGAATTCATGAATACGCTAGACGGCGGTGTTACATCAACTGAGCGTCAGCCGTATATTGAGCCGGTTCCGGACGTACAAAATTTGCCTAAGAAACCGTTTCCCCCAGAACGTCGTCAACGCAAAGACCCAGATACTACAGAAGAACTGTCTGAAGATGAGATCGATCCGGATAAGATGCATGAAGACGTTGAGCGTGAGATCAATCGTTCGCAAGGCGGCTATGTCGTAGAAATGGAACGAATAGAGCACTTTATCGACTTATTCACACGCATGAAAAAAGATTTTGGCCCATTGGTTAAAATATATCGCAGCCAGCACTCTTCGTGGCACCCAATGCCTTACTATGTCATTGAACTCGGCGGCAGTATTGCCATTGCTGAAAGTCCTATTTATGGAAACGCAAGTTATATTATTCGCGATACCGATTGGCGCGATATTATTGAACTTTCACGAGGGGATGCAAAGGCACTCGGAGCTGAACCGGTGAGACACCCAAGTGAAGATGCCAAGGTAGGTTCTGACTACCATACAAGGAAACTCTACGATTTAACTGTTAAACCGGTCTAATATGACGAAACATGAACTGACCCTCCCGGTGCTGGACCGCTCAAAAGAGCTGTATATGAGCGCTGATCTTGCACCAAGGATAACACTACCAAGAACGCTTGCCGCCACGGCAGTTCTGCATGCAGGTATTCATGTAAGTCCTTTTGAGCAGCATGGCGTTCATATCTCCCTGCCAGCCGGTACACACATAGATACCGTACATGATGACAATATGCGTTACCTTGATGAGCGACGTGAGGACGGATCACTTAAGGCTGAGATGAAACCGGTTCACGACAATGCCTATGGTCAGCGGCTAGAAAGCTATACATATTCATTACTTGATGATGAGGGGGATGTAAGTAAACCGGATGTCAGTGATGCCACTGAATTTCTAGCTAAAATGTCTGAGGAAACGCTCTATTTAGATATATACAGTATAACGGCAGATACACCAGTAAATATCTCTAGCTCTTTAAAAGCTGATTTTTATCAGGATGTGCCGTATCAGCGGAGTGAATTAGAAGCAACCGTTACTGAAACCACCCGGGAGGTTAAGAACGCAGCCGAGGGTGCGATTGATGTTGTAGCAGAGGTTGAAGAAACTGAGGGTGAATCGGTCCGTGAACGAGCTGTAACATTCGAAGAATATCAGCAGCTCGCAAACTATGCAGCTGAAAACGGGTACGGGGACGCAGTTGTTTATGCTGAGGTTACCGCTGGTATTAGTGATTCCTTAAACAACTCATTCCTGGCGAAAGTTTTCAGTAAACAAGCTCATAACCCTACCTTTCATATAGATATCTACCAGTCTAGAGAGGCGTCCAATGAAGAAGTCTGCGTAATTGCGCAGCAAGAACATCCGGTACGCATTGAGATTAGTGAACAGACACCGATAGGTTTTACGGTACCATTCGTCCTGCCTATTTTGGCGAGTGTAGCGGTAGGGGTTCGTAATCGCCGTCTGAAATCACGTTATACAAGCGACAAGGCACCGGTGCCGGGTAAATCGACTATAAAGAGTATTGAGGCTGGCACTGGAACTATTGATGATCTCATTGCCTTGAAGCGGTATGAATTGGCTAGAGAAAGTGAGCAAACCCTACAAGAACAAAAAGACACTCCAACTGTTGCAATGAAGTTACGGGCTCAGCAGCAACACCGTAAAATCAGTCGACTCAAGAAGCTGCGCTCAATGATATATATAGCTTCGTTCGGTGCTGGTTTAGCTACTTTAGGAATGACTATAGCTTTTGAAAAAGATGAACATGTGTCTCCGCCTATCACTGAGGTTTCCGAAACTAATGATTGTCCGGATGACGCAGCAGTTTATAAAGGTGAAGAAAACTCATCAATCCCCCACAAAGACATTGGCGCCAAGCCTGTGGATGACCAGATATTTACCGTAAACCCTCGTTAATTATTTATGGTACGGGTGTTTTGCGTTTATGGTACTGGCGCGGTACAAAGTCTCAGCTAAAAATACCATGGCAAGATCATGCGGCAATGTGAGCGAGGATAAGCTTAGCTGTAGCATAGCTCGGTTTGATACTTCTGCCGGTATTCCTTCGGGTCCTCCAATGAGAAAGCTTAATTCCCGGCTACTATAACTGCCTCGTTCTTCAAGGAAGTTGGCTAATTCTTCGCTGCTTAGCGTTTTACCATTTATTTCTAGTGCTACTAAATCAGTTTCACCGACTGCTTGTAATATATGTGCTACATCGTTATGTTTGTCAGCTATGTGCGTGACCCGTAATTGGTGAAACCCTTGCAAGCGCTTTGTGTATTCGCGCCAACCTTCGACCGCATAAATATGCTTCGGCTTCCCAATGGTAATGATGTGCACTTTCATGCCTTGTAGTATACACGCCGGATTATGCTACTTTAGCAGTTGTCTGTCGGGCTACTCGGCGCAGCTGACGGCGTTGTTCTTCTGTTGCCCCGCCCCACACACCGTGGTCTATTCTATGTTCCATAGCGTAATCTAGACATATTTCGCGTACCGCACAGCTCCCGCACGCTCTCAAGGCTATAGCTTTATCAGTTTCATCATGCGAAAAAAACAGCTCCGGTGGCATATCACGGCACTCCCCCTGTCTCATCCATTCGTTTGAATTAAGTAGTTTCATGCTTGTATCAAAGCATATTTAAATAAATGCCGATATCGATTAGCTCACACTCTGTAATGTGTTTAAGCAGCGTCTTCTGCCGTGGCAGCACTTTCGCGGCGCCGAGCTTTTAGAATTTTCCGTCTTTCGCGTTCGCTTGCCCCGCCCCACACGCCGTGGTCCACTCTATTTTCTAACGCGTAATCTAAGCATTCTTGCCGCACTACACAGCCACCGCACACTTGTTGAGCCCGGGTTACGCCTACACCGTCAGACGGAAAAAACATCTCTGGTGGGTACTGTTTGCATTCGCTTTTATTCATAAACTCCATAGAGCCGCTTAGTTCCATATAGGCCTATATAACCATATATTTGTACAAATAACTAGTCGCTTATACATTTATGCTCGTTTCAGTAGCAATTCAAAGTATTTGGTACCGCCGAAGGGAATCTTTTGTTTGACCCGATGCTTGCCCTCCATAGCATTGGCTGAGCAGATGATAAAGTTGCCGTAGCGCTGATTTATTTCATCAATAGCTGTCGTTAGCCATTCTTGCTTATTTACCTCTTCGAAAATACTGACCTGACTGCGGCGTGACGGCTCCAGCTGATAGCACGTGATTCCCATTGAGGTAATAATCAAGTGTCGTGGCCGTTGGTTAAAGACGTAGAGCGCCCGCTGATAAATATCGCGGTCTGTAAAAAAGGCGCTTTTAAACATTTTGCGTTGGTACCAACTGTCTCCAGTTTGAAAACTAGCCCATACCAGTATGCCGCGGGCATCGACATTGTTATAGCGCATTTTTTTGCCGGTTGTTTCGCAGAGGTATTGGAATCGCGGCAGAATGACGCTTTCATCGCTGGTACGAACATCCAGTACAAACTGCCGTCCAATTGTACCCAGTTTGGTCGGATGCTGGTCTACCTCATGGCCGCGTAGTCGCTGGTACCAATCTTCACCAACGACACTGCGGAACACCAGCCGCCGCAAGGTATCTGAGTTCGCTTCTAAAAACTCCAAGGGTGTGAAAATACCAGCAGCATTCAGCCGGGCTTCGAAGTGGCTAGCAATACCCGTTAGGTCAGTTAATGCGTGCGTGCGGTAGTATTCGCGCAAGTTGGTGTGATCGATGACATCTAGGCCATCGGGCTTATGCCAGCCCGCCGCTTCCTTGGCCAGGAACCGGTTGGGACCAATGCCTATGTTGATGCGCATATGGCTGCCGATTTCCTTGCGCACGCGTTGTTTTATCTCATGACCAATATCTGTCAGTGGCCGTCGGTGATACTTCTCGGTACCGTGAAAATCAATAATACCTTCATCAATACTCTTCATCTGGACATCCGGCGAATAGTCTTTCATGATGCGGGCCAAGGCCTGGTACATGTGGTGGTATTTGGGCGGATCGGTTTCCAGCATGATGAACCCTGGGGCAATTGCCTGCGCTTCATCAAGCCGCATGCCCACCTTGATGCCCAGCGCCTTGGCTTCATATGAACAAGCTATGACGCAACAATGCTTGCTGAGCCGGTTGGTGACCCCCATTGCCTTGCCCCGCAGGCTTCGATGCGCCTGCTGTTCGGCGCTTGCAAATGCGCTGTTGAGGTCGATGTGCATAATAAGCGGCTTTTCGCGGTTAATGTTGAGTCTCATCGTGTCCTTCCAGCATGGCTGTGAGTGTCCAGGTTAATCCCTCGGCGTCGAATTCGAGCCGATAGTCATTAATGCCATCGCTCATATCAAACACATGTATCATGCGCTGTCCTTTGCTGGTTGG
>JBBQYC010000044.1:0-4759 GCA_038209015.1 Saccharimonadales bacterium (SeqCode) | reverse complement strand
CGATCCAGATAAAGACCAGGAATATGCCGAAACGATTGCTTTTACAAACGGCAATGTAGACCTGACCGTACCCGAAGGAGAAGTTTATGTAGCCGGCGACAACAGAGGAAACTCACTCGATTCACGCAGTTTCGGAAGCGTCCCCAACGAAGATATCGTGGGCAAATTGGTATTTAGGCTGTTTCCTATCAATAAGGCTGAGAGCTACTAAAGCCACTTGAGACACCCTTTCAGGGTTTCTCAACGCGCCGGCAAAATGAAATACATTTTGTCGGGCTGCTCTTCCCGAAAAACGAAGTTAGGTTAGTTTTTTGATTATCGTGTCTAGGTCTTCGTCGGATTTGAAGTGAATTTCTAACCGGCCGCCTTTGGCCGTTCTCTTGATAGTTACTTTAGTGCCGATACGTTTAGCCAATGATTTTGTCTCAGTAGTTTCGGCGGCGAGCTTTTCGCTCAGTTGTTGTTTGGTCTTTGCGCCTTCTTTTAATGATGTTACGTATTGTTCAGCCTGACGAACCGACCAGCCGTTTTTGAGGATATTCTTTAGTAAATCCTCTTGGTCGGAAGGGTTATTTTTAAGTGCAAGTATTGCGCGAGCATGGCCTTCTGAGATTTCGCCCAATTGTAATGATTCACGCGCGGCAGGGGGCAATTGTAGAAGTCGCACAATGTTGCTTACTGTTGTTTCTGCTTTACTTAAGCGTTTGGCGATTTCGGCATATGTTATGTTGAACTGCTGATGTAATCTTTCGATTGAGATTGCTTGCTCTAACGGCGAGAGGTCAACGCGCTGGACGTTTTCGATTAACGCTACTTCGAGTTGCTCTATTTCCTCTCGGTCACGAACAATCGCTGGAATTTGAGTCAGTCCTGCTTTCGTTGCTGCGCGCCAACGCCGTTCGCCAGCAACGATAATATAGCCCTCGCCTTTCGGAGATACTATGATAGGCTGGATTACACCGTAGCGTTTTATCGATTCAGAAAGCTGGTCAAGTGCTTCTTGATCAAAATGTCGCCTTGGCTGTTCAGGATTAGGAGAGACAACCGTAACGTATAAATTTTGTACCCTATCCTCTGCCCCCATCAGTAATGCAGTGTCAAAATCACTTGGAATTAATACATCTAACCCCTTGCCGAGCCCAGATTTAGGTTTAGCGCTCATACTATGACTCCTTCTTGAATCGAACAATTAATTTGGGAATGAGTTGCTGATTTTCTTGTGATAAAAGGTAGTGACCGGGACGCAGAGAAGCAAAAAATTGACAGATTTTCATAAATTTATTGTGTAGATAGAAGCGAGTTACAGTGTGAGCGCTATCCATGTTGTAGGATCTCCTTCGATAATTGCTTGTATGCTCGTGCACCCTTGGACCATTTATCGTGTTCGGATACTGGTTTTCCGTGGCTTGGAGCTTCAGCAAGTTTTACATTTCGTGGGATGACGGTTTTAAATAATTTAGCACCAAAGTGCTTTTTGAGCTCCTCGTGTACCTGTTCGGACAAGCTGGTACGACTGTCATACATAGTAACGACTACGCCTAACAGTTCTAGCTTAGGATTAAGTCCTTGCTTAACTTTTTGCATGACGCTTAATAATTGGCTGAGTCCTTCGAGTGCATAATATTCGGCCTGAACTGGTATAAGCAATTCGTCTGCGGCAGTTAATGCGTTTACTGTTAGCAAACCTAGCGCAGGCGGACAGTCTATGAGGATGTAATCGTATGTCATGTTACTCAATGCTTCTTTGAGACTATATTCTCTCCTGTCTTTATCTACCAATTCTACTTCAGCATTAGCAAGCGATGCATTCGTAGGCATTATAAATAGATTCGGAGTAGCCGTATCGAAGATTGCTTTGGATGCGACTTTTGGGTCTTTGAGCACATCGTAACTGGTAAGTGGCGCAGTTGATTTATCATACCCGAGTCCGCTCGTAGCGTTTCCCTGAGGGTCAAAATCAATTACAAGAACAGTCTTGCCTGCCTTAGCTAAATAAGCGCCGAGATTAATAGCCGTCGTAGTCTTACCTACTCCGCCCTTCTGATTTAACAGCGCAATTACCCTTGAGTTCATCACGCCAGACCTTTCTGGCCATAAACCAGTGAAGTTTTGGCTGCGAAGCTGCTATCAGTCATCAACGTAACCACTATTACGCCTCTTCGCGCTAACAGCTTCTCGCTCAAAAATTGACTAGTTTCTAGATCAGAAGGCATAACGCGATGGACTCTCACTTTTCACTCCTTATGGTTACCTAAATCGTAACACTTTCACGGCCTCTATAGCAACTATCTCAGCTGTACGCTTACACCGTAAAATACCGGACTTGCTAAACTACTGCCGCCCTTACACATAACACGCAATACTACTTCTTTTTGGGCATCTTCTTTTATCTTGAGCCACTCGGTCGTTAGCGTGCCGGCTTTATCAATTTTAAGTTCACCGGTGCCGCCTTCCATAAGATCAGCCCATGGGCCGTCATCAGTCATAGCGAACTTTAACTTACACGTAGCATTTGCAGCTCCTGGTGTCGTTATGCGCATACGAAGTTTGAATTCATGTGCCATTGTAAGATCCGGTAAGATTCTTGGCTCACCGGGATATTCTGATTCCGCGGATGGCATATCGCTCCAAATAGTTCGTGACATCGCAATTGGATCAGTCAGATTACCAACCGGAAGACAATCAGTCCATCGGTTATCCTGATAACACCTAAATCGTTCTAATTTTGTATTGTAGTAGCTTGCACCGTTTGTGCCACCTAGAGGATCCTGTGGCGAATCAACTTTAGCATCAAGCTGGAAAAGAACTGTTTTAGCATTATCCCCTGCGCCAATTTTTACAATGCCATTAATCGTATCTATATTAAACATACTCAGCCCGCTACCGTCTTTAACCGCAAAACTGTTCGTTGAGTCGAGCCTAAGTTCTAGTGCCCCATTATTGAATACGGTGAATACGCCTTTGTTATCTTTTTTGAGCTCAAGCAGATTGTCGGTATCATTCGCGGTGATTGTAAGCTTTTGTGCCTCTATTGTAGTCACGCCACTAATGGCACCAGCGTCTGTGATTCCGCCATCATTATTATCGATTCCTCCGATAAGCGAAGCGCCGCCACCAAGGAGCGACAGTCCGCCCGACAAACTAAGTGTTTCGTGTTCTATATTTTTTGCTTTTATAGTACCGTTGAAAGTCGCGTTTCCTTCTGTATCAATGGTCGCAATCGATGAGCCTGATTCATCGTATAATATAAAGCTTCCGTTTTCTTTCAGCCGTACGCCAAATTCAGTATTGAGCGCTTCGATATCACCAACCAGTATTTCATTAGCCGTAACACGCGGCGTTATAATTTCGAACGCAGCGCCAATGCGATCAGCAGTCATGTCATTAGTATTGATAGTATCGACGGTTTGACCCTGTGTCATAAACTGATCAAGAATTTGCTTGCTAGCTAACTTACTACCGATTTGCGACTGATCCTGTAGTAATTCGCGTAGGTTCGAGCCGGTATAGTAGCCGGCTTTGACAAACATCATAACTTCTCCAGCACTGCTAGCCGTGTACTCATCCATCGCGATTCCAATGATCGTACCGGCTTTAGTCGCCTTCATGGCTACACCTGGGACAGAAGAAGATGTAAGTGCATCACCCCTATTTATAATACCGTTTTCCGTACTGACTTTAACGGGCACACGACCGGATAGCGCGACTGCTACTCCATGCCCGCCATTACCGTTCGTGCCACCGATTACAAGCGCAGGGTTAGTAGTGACTACGCCATATACTTCTTTCTGATATGCGCTGCCACTTCTTTTTACGCCTTCTGGCAAAGCAGGATCAAGACTTACTATTTCGCCAGGCATCAATGATTTATCGTGTGTAGGGTAAACTTCTGCAAGGTCAGCAGCATTATTAAGTTCGAACAAAGTAAAGCGTATCCGAGTGATATTTGCCGCCGTACCGCTTGTTGCAACATCCGAACAAAGCGTATAGCGTATTTGAGAGATCGACGAAGGTGCATCTACAAAATTAACCGTACTCGCCTTCTGTGCTGCGTTAGAGCTTGAGAATGTACCTGGATTTGCACCTACGGATGTCGATGACCCACAAGTAGGATCAGCCCCGACTGCACGTTCTATGCGAGCAGTTATTTCGGTGTCGTTATTGCTAGTAGATGTTGTTTCCATAGTCACAATCCCAAATATTTCATTTGATGTACTTGTTGGTGTAATGCTAGGTAGCCTGTTGCCATTTTCTGCCGCTAGATCCCAATAGTTGGTTGTATTATTATCGACTACTGGATCTGATGTTGAGTCAATAAACGAACTCGTCGTGAGTGTCGCGCAACCAAAATTATTGGTTGCACTGTCCCATGTAAGCTGATTATTACCGGTGTCACAATCACTCAAACCAGCGCCAGTAATCCCACCGCTGGCAAGATTAAGCGTACCGCTTGCCATCGTAAGTCCCGTTATACCACTGAGAACACCGGCGCTCGATACGTCAAAATTAGTTGAATTTATTACCAGTGGAGTCAGGCCGCCGCCAATAGTTACGGCGCCAGTCGAGGATCCTGTATTAATATTTGTAGCAAAGTTAGATGAATCATTCATGCTTATAGATGCGCCGAAAACATTTGCACCGCCGCTTAATGTCGCTAATCCAGATGCGCTAATAGTTGATATGCCAGATAAAGCACCCGAATTGATAATAAGACCATTGATGGTATTTACGCTTGTTGCTCCTGATATCGCACCTGATA
>JBBQYC010000043.1:0-5057 GCA_038209015.1 Saccharimonadales bacterium (SeqCode) | reverse complement strand
GGACACGTTTACGCGGCAGGATTTAAAATAACTGATACCAAAGACGTTACATCTACAAAACAACAAGTAGTGATTGCAGCCGAAAAATTACTGGACAATATAGCATGAAACTCTACAACACCTTAACTAAATCTGTCGAGCTAATTAAACCGCTGTCTCCACCACAAATAGGTGTGTATACCTGTGGACCAACAGTATATGATTATGCCCACGTCGGCCACTGGTTCAATTATGTGCGAATGGATACGTTAGTTAGGGCCTTGAACCTTTCTGGTCTAGACGCAACCTGGGTTATGAACATTACGGATGTTGGTCATTTAGTGAGCGATGGAGATGAAGGAGAGGATAAGTTAGAAAAAGGCGCAAAGCGTGAAAACAAAACAGCCTGGGAAATTGCAGAGTTTTATACAGAAGACTTTTTACAAGGCATGACTCAACTAAACATAACAGAGCCAAATAATGTCGTTAAGGCAACGGAACATATCCAGGAGCAAATAGAGCTCATACAGAAACTTGAGGAGAAAGGATATACGTACATCATAGATGACGGCGTGTATTATGATACAAGTAAGTTCGAGGGGTACGGTTCATTCGCAGAACTGGATCTGGATGATGAACGCCCGCACGGCCGAATAGCAACAAACCCGCAAAAGAAAAATCACGCTGACTTTGCACTTTGGAAATTTTCACCGAAAGTCGGTGAAAGAGATATGGAATGGCAAAGTCCTTGGGGTGTGGGTTTTCCTGGTTGGCATATAGAATGCTCCGCGATGAGTATGAAATACTTAGGAGATAGTTTTGATATACACACTGGTGGTATAGACCATATCCCCGTACACCACACAAATGAGATAGCCCAGAGCGAAGCAGTAAGCGGTAAACGACTCGCACAAGTATGGATGCACAGCAACCACTTAAACATGAGTGGAGAGAAAATATCAAAAAGTCTCGGGAACGGTATCTCACTAAATGATATTAAAAAAAGAAACATAAAGCCTCTTGCGTTACGCTTGCATGTTCATGAATCACATTACAGAACACACGCATCCTTCAGTTGGGACAGTTTACAAGCGGCATCTAACAGATTAAAACACTATCAGTCTATGGCAGATTTGCGGTTCCAACCGTATGATGGCAAAAATACAGATCCTAAAGCACAAATCATGATGTTCCAAGAAGCCAAAGCTGATATCTTGGGAATAGTGCAGAACGATTTGAATACACCGCTCGTGTTAAAAAAGTTGAGCGTACTTGAATCTACCGTTTCCGAAACCTTTATACATTCCGGCGCTATCAAAGGATTTTGTGATTTTCTAGCATTTATAGATGATTTGTTGGGCTTAAAATTATTAGAATCAGTAGACATTAACTCTCAGCAAAAAGACTTATTAACCAGACGGTTAGATTTTCGGCTGAATGGTGAATGGGAAGCGTCAGATACAATTCGAGATGAACTGCTGGAACAAGGTATTGAAATCAGAGACGAGAGCAATAACCGGCAGGTTTGGTCACGTTCTTAAGCAGTGATTTTGCGGTTATCGTTTCGCTTTGTTTCTAAATATTCTCTGATTACAATTTTCAAACAGCCAGCAACTGGTATAGCGACCAAACCACCAAGTAACCCAGCAAAATTTACGCCAATTATTACAGAAGTAAACACCATGAGTGGCGAGAGGTTCGTTGTATTGGACTGAATTTTTGGTTGTACTGCGTAATTTTCTATCTGTTGGTACACAATATAGAATGCCAAAATAGCCAGGGCACTGCCGAACGAAGTAAATAGTGCTACGGTAGTTATAATGACCGCACCAATGGTATGACCAACCATCGGAATTAAACCAGCAATAAAAACTATCACCATTAGCGCTATTGGATAATTAATGCCAAGAGCAAATAAAGGTACCACAATTATGCTTGCTGCTAAGGCTGCTAAAAGAACTTGGCCATTTACAAACCCCTTTATAACGCTATACATTTCACTGCTGATTTGCTCAGCATAGGGAATCTTTTCTTTAGGTATGAGTGATTTTACATAGGCAACCCATCGAGGTGCTTCTATAAGCATCATGAAGGCAATGACCAGTGTAGCAAGAGTAGCAAATAGACTGCTTCCGAGGGTCGATAGTGTTGAGAAGGCAGACCCGGCAATATTATTCGAGCGATCACTGAGCTGTGAAGATAATTTAGATACTTGTGATTCCAAATTGTATTTTCTAATAATTTCTCCAAGTTCACTGTCATCACTACGAAGATCATCGATAAGACTTGGTGCAGCACTAATAAAACTCGATGTTTGGCGAACAAGCGGCGGAACAATACTGGCAAAAAAACTTACTAAAAATAAAACGACTATAAGAAAAGATATGGTTGTTGCAAGCGTACGATTGCCGCGTTTTTTTCCAGGCAAATGTTCAGCTATCCACTGTACTGGTGCATTTAATGCCAGGGCTATAAATAGTCCAGTGGCAATCAAGATGAGTGCTGTCGTGGCTTTATTTAAAGCTGCGAGAAATATTAATGAAACAATAACCATCAGTAAGACGCGCACGACAGTACGGTTTGAAATAGTTATTTCTACTGTTTGGCGAGATGTATCTGATCTACTGAAGATATTTAGCATTATCTTAATTATGACAGGGTAATTTTAGATTGCAATATATCGCTATACGCTTGTAGTAGCATTTGGCCAACGGTGTCTACATCGTACTCAGTTATGATTGAATTTTGCCATTGCGTAGCTTGCTTCCGTGCTATAGCACTTTCTAAAAACTTTACGATGGTTTTAGCGGCAGCAACATGATTTTTAGGGTTAATAATTTGCTGTTTACGCTGCTTCATAACGCTCGAGTATCCGCTGTTATTACCAGCAATAACAACTGTGCTGCCATTTGCCATTGCTTCAACTAGCACCATACCAAACGATTCACCGCCAAGGCTTGGAAAAACTGCAATTTGTGATGATGCATATAGTATTTTTTTATCCATGTCTTCTACATATCCATGGAATGTAGCGTGTGTATTTAAACCAAGCTGTCTACACATCGCTTCTAGTGTTTTACGCTCAGGACCATCACCAGCGATATCTATTCGAAGATGACCGGTATACAATCGACGCACTTCCGACATTATTTTTAAGAAATCAGCGCACCCTTTGCGCTCAACTAATCGACCAAGAAAAAGTATTGTACCTGGAGCTGTTTTTTTTGGTAACTTAAAAGCAGCAACATCGACCGCATTGGGTAATACTTTGCTCTTAATCCCATAGACATTATCCGCAAATAGTTGTGCTGGTTTTGAAACACTGTATATGGCATCGAATTTTTTTAGTGAGAAGTTTGAGACAACACCCAGCATGCGGGTACCAATACTAGCTATACGCCCATACGGTAGAATATGAAATGTTCCAATGATAGCCGTATTGAAGGGAAGATTATGAAGCAAAATACCTGAAAATAACGGGCTATATGGCAGTTGTATATGAACAACGTCATGCTGCTGACTCTTCAATAATGCTCGCATTTTCCGGATCTTAATAGGCAATGGGATAGCCACTTTGTTACCATTGAACTTAAACCGAACACTTGAACTAAGGCTGTAAACATTATTGAGCTGAGTATCTACGCTCTTTGTAGTGATGTAATCGACATAATGACCGTGTTTGGTGTAGTAAGCGCCTAATGTTTTAACGTACTGCTGGACACCATCACCTCTATCTAGACTGTCATCGATCACCAATGCAATCTTCATTTGGTTAGAATTCCCTGCGTTGGGACGTGCAACTTCGGAAACTCAGGCTTGAACCATATAAAATGTTGAATATTAATAATAAGTATATGATGTTTCATGAAACAGCTTTTATGTATAGCTTTTCATAGGCGTCAACGATTTTTTTGTACGAGAATTTTTGTATATATGTATCTGCCCAGGCTAACCATAAGTTACGTATTTCTTGATCAGTCAAAAGCAATTGGAGTCTTCGCGCATACTCATCTGAATTCTTAACATCAACAAGTGATAGCAAACCCCTTCCCGTGAGTACTGACTGGTATCCTGGATTGTCTGCGGCTACAATAGGGACTTTTGAAGCCATGGCTTCAAGGAGTACTATGCCAAAACTTTCACCGTATATGGCCGGGGAAGTGAAGACTGATGCCTGAGATAAGAGTTGCAGTTTCCTATCTTCAGTTACATATCCAAGCATACGAACGCGCGGGATTTCATGTTCTGCAATATATTCTTCAAGTTTTTTTCGTTGTGGCCCATCACCAGCAATAACAAGTTCGACATCTGGAAACTGTTTGCTAAGTAGTGCAAAAGCTTGCAGTAAGTACTGGACACCTTTTCTTTTTTCTAAACGCCCAATATACAAGATTGTATTTGAATACGAATTTATTAAAGTACCGTATTTATGTATATCAATACCGTTTGGAATAATATGTACTGATTTCTTGGTGTGTTGCCGGACAAAGCTGGCTGCAACTTCTGATACCGCAGTCAATTCACTCAATTTGGTAAAAATAGACTTGCCGTAAGGTATACGAAGCACCTCAATTGTACGAGTGACCGTTGTTTCTGGATGAATAGCATGGAACGTTGCTATGATAGGACATTCAGCTTTAGCGATTATTTGAGCTCCTAAAATTGGGATTTCAGGTTCATGTATATGAATGAGATCGAAATTTTCGACGAGCACTAGCTCCTCTACGGTACTGCGTCCCATTGTGATCCCTAATTCAAGCGAGGTTTTATAGGGTGTTT
Source organism: Saccharimonadales bacterium (SeqCode) (assembly GCA_038209015.1). GTDB lineage: Bacteria > Patescibacteriota > Saccharimonadia > Saccharimonadales > JBBQYC01 > JBBQYC01. The sequence continues at coordinate 299 of JBBQYC010000043.1, read as the reverse complement.
TTATATTCGCAGAATTACCTACAAAAATAACATTTTTTGTAGGCTCAGCATCATGTTTTCGGGGTCGCGGAGTGATGATTTTAACAGAATAGCCCCTGGATCTCAGCTCGTCTGCCTGCGCGAGCACATGCTCCTGTACGCCTCCACTTCTAAAAATATCGTATGGACACACAATTCCAATTTTCATATATTACTTTTCTCTGAAGGCTGATATCTGAAAATATTCAAAATACACCTACAACTGGTGTGTAGTTCATTTATAATCATTCGTCTTAGTATACCAGCTGTTACTTGAATAA
>JBBQYC010000042.1:0-5121 GCA_038209015.1 Saccharimonadales bacterium (SeqCode) | reverse complement strand
TCCCTACAGCCCTACATTCAGTCTAAATATAATGAGCTTAGCCCTTTGCTTGTATTCACTGCAGCACTTATAGGTGTGGGATTTGGCGGTTTCCTGGGTGCGCTCATCGCCATACCATTCGCAGGCTGTCTTAAAGTTTTGTTTATCGATTATTTAGAGCGACGACCAAAAAGTAACTAAACCCGCATCCAAATTGATCCGTCCTCTGTATCTCGTACTGCTATGCCTTGCTCAAGTAATTCATCTCTCAGCTGGTCCGATTCTTGCCAATTCTGATTCTCTCTGGACGCATGCCTGGCTGAGATAAGTGCTTTCTGTGATTCTGTTATATCATCAAGAAGTAAATCTATACCCAATGAATCACGGATATGTTCAAGATTTTCAACTGAGACTGCCTCATTTTTTTCAAAGAAGTTCTCGACAGTTGCTAACGCGCTAGGCGTGTCGAGATCATTTTGTAAATACGGTAACAAGTCGAGTGCTGCTGTAGTAGCTTCTTTCTGCCAACGTAAGTCAGCATATGCTTGCCAGTTTTTTAAGCGATTTTGCGCGGCCGTTAATATATCCCAAGTAAAATTGCCTTCTGTTCGATAATGTTTACTTAATACAAGCATTTTGAATGCCTGAATATCGTAGCCTTTTTCGAGTATGTCTTGAAGCGTATATATATTGCCCAATGATTTGCTCATCTTTGTTCCATCAACCTTTATATGATTTGCATGCATCCATATGCGTGAAAATTGTTTGCCCGTAAGTGCTTCTGTTTGTGCGATTTCATTCGTATGATGTACGGGAATATGGTCAATACCCCCAGCATGAATATCTATTTCCTCGCCCAAGAGCTCATGCGCCATGACAGAACACTCTAAATGCCAGCCCGGGAAGCCTTTGCCCCAGGGACTGTCCCACTCCATATCTCGTTTTTCATTTTCGTTGGAAAATTTCCAAAGTGCAAAATCGGTTGGATTTTTCTTCCCGGTATCTGCAACTCGGGCACCGAACCGCAGTCCTTCTATATCAAGCTTTGCTAGTTTGCCATAGTCGTCAGTCATACTAGTATCAAAATAAACGCCATCAGCAATAACGTATGTATATCCTTTTTGTTCTAAAGTTTCTACAAAGGCTATTTGCTGAGTAATGTAATCAGTTGCGCGCGGCATGCTGGCAGGCCGGTACAAATTAAGCAGTTCAAATGCTTCATGCTCAGCAATGTTGCTGTATTTTGCGGCGACATCCCAAGCCGTGATTCCTTCTTTTAAGGCGCTGCTCAGCATTTTGTCTTCGCCGGCATCTTCGTCGCTTGTTAAATGTCCTACATCGGTTATATTTTGTACATGGTTGACCTCATAACCGGTTGCCTGCAATGTTCGAGCCAGAATATCCCAATATACATAAGCCACCCAGTTACCAATGTGAGGTTGGCTATACACGGTTAAACCGCATGTATATAGTCGCACTTTTTGCGACTCTATTGTTTTGAGATCTTCAGTCTGTCGTGTAAGCGTATTGTGTAGTTTCATCCCGTTATAATCCACTCTACTGTCTTTAATTGATGAACGTTTGAATTCTTCATATGCTGTTCAGCCGTCGATTGAATATACATAGTTTTTTGGGTTCTTTCGGGATTCATTTGTTTCATCCTGTTCAAGTGTAGCAATAAGCTCGCCGGCAACCCTAATACACTCATTTTTGATATCACTGTATGACTTGCCGTTCATCAATTTAAACCCGCTTGCATATGGGTGTCCGCCCCCGCCGAAATGATCTGCTAGATTGTCCCCCACTGCGTAACGAGGGTTGCATCTGATTGCTCCGAGTACCTTGCCATCGTTATATGTCTTAACAACGACCGCAACCCCTACTCCAAGTGTTTGTAGCAGGTCATTTTGAATAAGAGGCGCAGGATTATAGAGCGGGCTGAATTCCATTATTTCATTATGCGGAACATGTACAATCGCTAACTTGCCCTCAAGTACAAATTCTGCCCTTTCGATGAGCTTGGCTTTATATTTAAAGATATCTACGGGCATTTTACTTAGTTCACGTCGATCTTCTTCTAGTTTCGGCCTATCTACGCCGAGTTCCGACAGTTCCGCCATGACGCGGTAAGTTTCTGGTTTTGTAAGTTGATTGGTCAAGCCTTGCGTATCGCCCAAAATAGAACTCATAATAAATGAACCGCTCTCGTCGTTTACCGGCCACCCGTGTTCTTTTGCGATTTTATATATGAGTTCGCCTGTTGATGATACCGTTATGTCGTTCATAAGCTCTGTAGCAAATGTTACTTGGTTTTCTACTGTTGCATGATGATCTAATACGATGCATGGTTTCGATGCGATCCATCCTAGTTTCCCGGAATTAGCCAATTTTTCTAGGAGAGTCATAGTAGAGGCGTCTACCAATATGCTTAAATCAAATGCACTCGGTATATCCGATGAAACTCTATCCCAGCCTTTGAAGAAGCGTAGATAAGCGGGCATATCGACCCCGCAATACATATACGTTTCCTTGCCCATACTACCTAGAATCGATTCGAGAGCTAGCGCAGAACCAAGACTATCGCCATCAGGATTGTCAGCCTGAATGATGAGTATTCGTTCAGCGGATTTGACAAGCTTATTTATAGCATCGCTCATAATATTGTACGGCCTTCCAATGCTCTTCCGAGCGTAATTTGATCTGCATATTCTAAATCCACGCCAACGGGCAGGCCTCTAGCGAGTCGTGATATTTTTACGGATCGTTCGCCTAACTGTTGCTGTATATATAGCGCCGTAGACTCGCCTTCAACGCTAGCGTTAGTGGCCAATATAATTTCGCTGACATTATCGTCATCAATTCTTTTCATGAGTTCATCTATATGCAGCTGATCGGGCCCGATACCATCTATGGGCGATACGAGTCCGCCAAGCACATGGTATGTGCCACGAAATTGTGCGGTTTTTTCTAGTGCGACTATATCGAAGGGTTCGGCAACGACGGCCACAATCTGCTTGTCTCTTGAAGGGTCTGTGTATAAATCTGATAATTCTTTGCCTTTATCTACTAAGGCAAATGTTTGGCGGCAGTAACCGACACTGGCGTGTACTTTAGAGATACTATCACTGAGTTTATCAGAAGTATTTTTGTCCGCTTTTAATAAGAAGTACGCATATCGTTCAGCCGTGCGCGGGCCGACCCCTGGTAATGAACCAAGATCTTCAATCAATGTTTGAAGCGCGGGCGGCAGTATTTGCATGTATGGCTAGAGTCCTAGATTGCCCAGCATTCCCATATATGGTTGCATTTTTTCGGCAGCAATTTTCTGGCTTTGAGATATTGCATCTTTGATTGCGTCTTCAATCCATCGCTCGAGCTGACCAATGTCTTCGAGGTCTACATACTCAGGATCGATATGAACTTTTTTAATCTTTTGCTCGCCACTAATTTCTACGCGTACGGCCCCATCACCCTGTTCTACAGAAATTACCATCTTCTGGAGTTCTTTCTGCAATTTTTTCATTTGAAGTAACATTTTAGCTTGGTCAAACCGACTCATTATATAGACTCCTTAATTAGCTATAACTAGTATACAACAGATACGGTATTTATCTAATGAGCGGCTTATGTGAAAATGATTGGCGTACTGAAGGCGTGTTCGGCCATGCTATAAAATAATGATTAATATGATAAAAAACTGTTACGAGCACAGCTAATGAGAGCAAGCTTGTGCCGATAGTGCGCGCTACAGGATTGCGGGGAAAAACCGTGAACCATTGCTGTAGCATGAATGTCATGCCAGCGGTTATGAGCAGATATAAACCAGGGATTAAGAAAGCAATACTTACTGGGCCGCCGAGAGCAACTAAAACAGCCCCTACTATTAGTACGCCGTACGTTATACGTATTCTATCGAGCCCTATACGATAGATTGACCAGTAAATACCAATAATAAGCATCATACCGCTAAAAATATCCAAATATGGTGTTCCCGGTAACCATTTTTCAGGTATGTTAGGCCCTCGTACAAATATATGGGTTGGTATATCTATCAGGTTTTGTAGTAGGCGCCCGTAATCTGGCAGTGAATCTGGCAGTCCTAGCAGCGGCTTAATTAAAGTAGGGTCACGTGCGATACTCCACGCTAATGGGAATAGTAATATCATTCCGCCTAACACAATCAATACGTTAAACCACCATTTAACATGTTTCATTTCCTTGATTAGACGTTTTGCTTGCCATATGCCCGTGAGCGCAATGAACCAAATCATTCCAGGTACGTACATATATAGTGTTGAAGCAGCGAGCACGAACACTAGCATCGTACGTCTATATTTACTTTGCTGTAGCCATACCCCAGTTAATAACAACGCTACTACGCCGACATATAAAATATCAGTATCAGCATATCTGCCTAAGTGCAGGAACCAGCTGCTTGTCGTGAACAGTATCGTGCCGAATAAGGCCATTCGTGGCGTATGCCATCTTCGGATAAGCAAGTAAAACGAAACAGCACTAACGGTTGCAATAACCGCACTTACGCCGCGGAGCGCAGTAGGTCCATGCAAACCTAGTGATTGTAGACTATACAAAATAAGACTGTAGGGTAAATACAACGGATTATTCAGAATACTCCGGAGACTGATGTCTCTTAATGCTAAGTGCTGCTGGGCGGTTGTTTCCGTTACGCTTAGTCCGCCGGTGAGTGTCCCCAGCTTAAACCATAGTAGAAAATATAAGAGCGTTCCTAAAAAACCTACAATAATCGCGGGTCGCCAGCCATAGGCAATGGCCAGCCGTAGCTTGCCCCAAATCTTACTTCCCTTTCGCATACTTAATTTTAAGTATAATGCACCAATAGAATCTAGCCTAGTTGCTAAATGGTTCGCTTCTTCGACTATCTAGACTTCTAAACCGTTGTTTTTCTTTGTCGAAGTAAAGTTCAACCCCGCCGGTTGGACCGTTACGATGTTTTTTAATGAATATGTCCGTTATGTTTTTTCGTTCGGTTTCAGGATTGTAATAGTCTTCGCGGTAAATGAATGCAACGACGTCAGCATCCTGTTCAATTGATCCTGATTCACGAAGATCGGATAACTGCGGGATTTGCGGGCTTCGGCTTTCTACGGAACGGCTAAGCTG
>JBBQYC010000041.1:0-5217 GCA_038209015.1 Saccharimonadales bacterium (SeqCode) | reverse complement strand
GCTTGGCTGGGGATGAGGGATTCGAACCCCCGATCTCGGGACCAGAACCCGGTGCCTTACCACTTGGCCAATCCCCAATAACTATATGATTATAACTGAAAAGTACGAGGGTGTTCGAATGGATTCGACTCACATCCTGCGAGCCCGAAACTTCTGCTTTGAAAACAAGTTTTCAAGTGAAGATTTCCTTGCAACATGCCATAGGCATGTCTCACCCCGATCTCGGGACCAGAACCCGGTGCGCATACCTTGGCCAACCCCTATAATTAGACGAACGCTATTATACCAGCATACCATATACATACAAATGTCTCTTGTGATTCATGTCACGTACTAAACGTTAGCTAATTCACGGAACCACCTTAACTTACATGAAATACTGTAGCTACCAATAAGGGGAGGTAAGATATGAGCGAAGAGACAAAAAGATTCATCGAACGTCAAGAACAAAAGCTTGCTGCAAAATATGCCCGTCAATCATTCCGACAACTTGTCCGAAAACATGCTACCTCAACTAAGGATCAGCTGCAGGACATTGACCGTGCATACAAGCGGTTCATTGAGACGCCGATAGATTATCGGCACACAGCTTAAATACGTTCAGTCGGGAGTGCGCACCCACTCAAGTATAGGAGTCTAGGGTGCGCTTTTCTATTGTGCTTATTTTTAGCGCATGCTAAGCTACGACTACTTTAATAATTAAGTATCAAGAGTGTGGCGAGGGATCTAGCCCTATGACCCACCAGCAACCTACTGTATTGGAATACGGAAGGTGGAATATAGAAGATGGCTTAGGTCACATTCCAAATTCTATCTGCCAATTGTCAATCCGTAAGGTGCTACATCTAGCCCGCATTCGCGGGGAAGATAAGTACTATACTCATCCTTTCCGCTGATATGCAGAAAGGATATTTTTATGTCAAAAATAAGTTATTTTACCAGCGAGTCCGTGTGCGCAGGACATCCAGACAAGATATGCGATGCAATAAGTGATGCTATTTTGGATGAGGCACTACGCCAAGATCCATATAGCCGGACAGGTATAGAGACGGTGGCAGGCGCCAATCAGATTAGCTTGTTTGGTGAAATCAAAACAGCCGCCAAGCTCGATTATGAGAATATTGTCAGAACTAAGATTGCGGAACTTGGTTATACAGTCCCTGAATGGGGGTTTTCTGACCAGTCACCCCTAAGTAATTTCTTACACCAGCAGTCGCCGGAAATTGCTCTAGGGGTCGATCATGATGGTGCGGGCGACCAGGGTATGATGTTTGGGTATGCCTGTTCAGAGACTGAAGACTTGATGCCACTGCCTATTAGCCTCGCACATGCTCTGGCCAAAAGGATTGATGAAGTTCGCGAAAATTACGAACTGGCTTGGTTACGGCCAGATGGCAAAGCTCAGGTGACAATTGAATATAAAGATAATCGGCCAGTAGCTGTTGCAAAAGTCGTTATTGCTATTGCCCATAGTGAGGCAACGCAGCCGGCTGATGTACGAAGCGGCGTGATAGAGTATATTATCAAGCCGGTTGTAGAATCATATAATCTCAAGCTACCGACTTCCAAGAATATTATAGTTAACGGTACCGGCGTATGGCATATACCTGGACCGGAGAGCGATGCTGGATTGACCGGTCGTAAGATTGTCGTAGATACTTATGGCGGTTACGCTCGGGTAGGCGGCGGTGCTTTTAGCGGGAAAGATCCCAGTAAAGTCGACCGGAGCGGAGCATATGCTGCACGATATATCGCCAAGAATATTGTGTCCGCCGGCTTAGCTAAAAAATGTGAAGTTGGTTTGGCTTACGTCATAGGTCAGCCCGATCCACTGATGCAAACTATTGACTGTTTTGGAACTGAGACAGTCAGTTCAAAAGAAATCGATGCCTTCAAAAATAAGTTAATACATACTTCCGTAAAAGGCATAACCGAAGCGCTAGATCTCCATAAGCCGATATATAGCCAAACCAGTGCATACGGACATTTTGGCAAAGCAGGGTTGCCATGGGAAAAAATAATTCAATAGTCCCAAAGATATAGTGCCAAAACAGTGCTGTATAGTAGTTAGTTATGAGCGAGATAGTAATTGATGACGAAACATTCAGCCAAATGATTGACCGTGCTATGGACGAATTGCCCCAGGAATATATTAAGAATTTAGATAACGTAGCGATAACTTATGAAGATGAACCATCGCCAGAGCAAAGGAAGAAACTTGAACTACGGTGCCATCAAACTCTGTTTGGTTTATATGAGGGTATACCTAAAACAAAACGAGGAATCGGGTACAACCTGGTCATACCTGATCGAATCACAATATTTAAAAATCCTATAGTCCATTCCAGCTCGTCTCTTGAAGATGTAAAGCGTCAAGTGAAACACACTCTGTGGCATGAGATAGCGCATCATTACGGATTGGATCATGACAGAATACATGAACTTGAGCGCAAGCATCTCTAAAAAATTGCTTATGCTATGCACTATCATGTAACCTGTTAGTATGGATTTAGAACTGTTACGGGCACTTTCTGGAAATACTGCCATTCGAATATGTTTTATATTACTTGTGGCGTGCATTGCGCATCTGTCACTACGGGCCACCATTAGTCTTGTGATTCACCGTTTACTAGATAAGGTACGTTTTCACTCACAAGAAGAACGTAAAAAGCGCGAAAATACATTAATATCAACCTTCCAAACATTAGGTGCGGTCATTATATGGATTGCTGCGGTACTGTTTGTTCTGGTAGAACTGAATGTTAACCTTACAGCTTTGCTGACTGGTGCCGGTGTATTCGGTGTCGTAGTAGGTTTTGGCGCACAGAATAGCATCAAAGATTTTCTAGCGGGCGTATTTATAATAGGTGAAAATCAGTTCAGAGTTGGTGATATTGTGAGCATTAAAGCTGCCGGTTCAGATATCTCCGGAATTGTTGAGGAAATCACGATACGTATAACAAAGCTTAGGAATCTTGACGGACAGTTGCATATCATACCGAATGGTTCAATTGAAATCGTAACCAACCTGACCTTTGAGTTCGCAAACGTCAATATAGACGTGGGTGTTAGTTATGATTCAGATATTGATAAGGTTGAAGAAGTAATGAACCAGGTCGGCAAAGAAATGGCAGAAGACAATGGGTGGAAAAATATGATAAATGAACCGATACAGTTTTTGCGCGTTGATAGATTTGGCGATTCGCAAATAATAATCAAAGCTTTGGGGCGTGTGGAGCCAGCCAGTCAATGGGAGGTAGCGGGGGAATTTAGACGCCGGCTCAAGAAAGCATTCGAGAAGAACAATATATCAATACCATTTCCACAAGTCGTGGTACATAAGGATAAATAATGCAGAATCAACGTATTTCAATGACTGAGTCACAACTGAGGGTATTTTCATGGGGTCTGGCTTCATTCGTTATTGCAATCTCAGTCTTTGTATGGGGTGACATGATTTCGTGGAATATTCTGCCATTTAATAACTACTTATATTTTCCACTTTTTGGATTATTGGCATTCGGATTGATGTGGAGCCATTACGTTGTGGCAGTCATAAGACTCATTACAAATCACAATAAGCTGGTTGTACAGGGTTACTATAAATTCACTAGCATGCTCGTGCTGGTAAGTCTACTGCTGCATCCCGTACTACTCAATAGCCAACTTTATACAGATGGGTATGGTTTGCCACCGGGTAGTTTCCAGAACTATGTAGCCAGTAGTATGACATGGGTAGTTACACTCGGACTTATAAGCCTGGTTGTGTTTCTGACTTTTGAGCTGCATAGATTTTTCGGTGACCGCAAGTGGTGGAAATATGTATCATATGCTAGCGATGCAGCGATGCTGGCTATTTTTTATCACGGACTTCAGCTCGGCGCGCATATCCAAACGGGCTGGTTCAGATTTATATGGTTTTTTTACGGACTTACGCTTATTGTTGCAATTCTGTACCTCAAAGTGTTGTATCCTCGGTATCAAAAACATATACATAAGCATGCTTAAGAGGCAAAAAATTGTAATGACTGGTCTATTGTCAGCTTCAGTTCTGGCGATAACCACAGTGTTTGCGCTTACATTTAGTAGTTATGTTCCAGGTGAACTACTTATAATTCGCTATATCTACTCACTCGGCGACGTTTTATGGCTGCCTATGGTATTCATTACCCAATTCGGATCTCCATTTTTATTGATGGGTGTCTCAATTGCGCTTATTATTCTTCACCAGTATAGATTTGGTCTGAAATTAATTGTAGGCGGGGGAGTCACGTATATTTTTATAGTGGCTCTGAAATTTATAATCGATAGGCAACGACCATTTATTGAGGTAACTGAAGTAATATCCCGAGAGCTATCAGTAACAGGCAATGGCTTCCCGTCAGGCCATAGCGCTATAGCGGCCTATATAGCCTGGAGCCTATGGTTTGTAGTTGGCAAAAAAACGAAAGCAGGCATGATCATCCTTGTAGTAATGGTTGGGTTATCGCGTGTATATCTAGGAGTTCACTCTCCACTGGATGTAGTTGGTGGGTACGCAGCAGGAGTGCTTATAGCGAGTTTGATACACTTCGTTCCATCTGTTTTGCACACAGTAAAGAGTAGTTAGCTGTGACTAAAATCACAAGCACTATGCTTGAAAAAACACACTAAATTTCCGATAATGTAATTGGAAGTGTGAGGCTTCCACTGACTCCGGGAAATCCCCCCGGAGTCTATGTTTTTAAGACGCTTTTTTGCACGATTTACAGGTACCAATTATATCGAGTTGATGTTCTTTAGGAATAAAGCCATCACTAGTACCGAGTTCTTCTATTAAAAGTTCAAGCGCTCTATTTGCAGGTAAAGCAAACGATTGGCCACAGTTAGTGCAGCTGACGTGATGGTGATGGTGCTGGAACTCGTCTCCAAGTTCATATTTGGTATGATTGCCTAGCCAAATTTTTTTAACAATACCTACAGATTCAAATGTATTTAACGTTCTATATACCGTCGCTTGGTTAGTTGGTTTAGCAAGTTTGATCAATCTTGTTAGAGTTGTAGCCGCATTATTCTGAAGCAGAGTAAAAATCTGGATACGAGGTTTCGTTAAAAAGTAGCCGTGGTGCTTGAGAACACTTTCGAGTTGTTGAGTTGGCTTGGTCACAAAAATGATTATTTCCTAACTAATTGCATTTTGCAACAAAAATGCGAATAATTTGCAAAATCATAATTCTG
>JBBQYC010000040.1:0-5674 GCA_038209015.1 Saccharimonadales bacterium (SeqCode) | reverse complement strand
TGCAAACAGCCGCGCAGCTGTTCTTCCGTCAAATCTGGATGAAGCGTGACCATGCTTTTGAATAAATCCGACTGCAGGATTGACTGCCGGCTGGATACTAGCACTAACAAAGTTTGGATTGTAATATCACGGAGCTTTAGTTCTTTGCCCTCCACGGAGAGATAGGTGGTAAAATCACCCGATTCTTCTTGGCCAATAGTCGCATTAAGCCTCCATTCGCAGAGTTCGAGTTGTTTTGGGAACTCTGGTACTTCAATCACTGGTTCTATGTCTGGTTCAGGGGCAAGCTTTTCTGATACAAGCGTTTGGCTCGGTTCATCATTGTCGGAATCTGCGCCGGCATTAGTAAAATAAAAGTCTGGATTGCGGAAATAGCGCGTTGCTCTGGCGGTACCTGTCCTAACGAATGGGAAAACGTCGAATCTCTTCGTCAGATTATCGAATGCCCGACCGACCGCGCCGCTTCCGAGGAGCCCAAGCAGCTCAGTCAATTCGCTCGGCTTTATTTCTGTCTTACCTTGTTTTACTAGTAATTCCACTAAACCGTTATACATACCAACCGTGGTGTTTTTATTTCCTGCCCGTTTGCCAGTCAGTTGGTATTCATAAACCTGATTGCCTACTTGCAGTTTGGTATCGCTCAGTACAATACACGGAGTATTACCCTGCGGATTTTCTTCTATAATAGGGATGAATCCAGCGAATAATTTTTCTCTTTCGGTGGCCAGAGCCTCTTGCTCTTCTGTTGATAAATCTTCTTCGGGTGCTAGTTGTGCCTGAGGTACAGGGTATTCACGAGCTTCTTCGTCTGTCAGCAACATGTAACGACGGGCTTTTGTGAGCTGCCCGTTATCACGCAAACAGCGTTGCCCAAGCTCGGTACTGCGCAGTTTTTTTAACGAAGTCGAAACACCCTTTCGGATAACATCATATTCTGCCGTATCTGTAACTTTAGCAGCTGGAGCTACTGTATCTACTAATTCACGGACGGAGGTTGGGGTACTGCGTTTTTCCAAAAGATGCATCGCAACTGCGATGTCGCGTTCAGAAAATGTTTTATATTCATCTGCAGAAAAGCTCTGTTTGATAAGTTCAGGAATATCAACAAACAGTTCAGCGTCATTTCCCGGCTTGTCTTCATCATGAACTCTGGAACCGTGTTTATGATGACTTTCATGACTTTTCCCATTTAAGCCGGAATCGACATGGCCATTAGATTGTTCCGGGGCAGTCGGATGAATGTGTGAATGGCCATTAATGCTATGTCCATTCTGGCCGTGACCATTAGCATGTCCGTTTGTATTTTGGTCGACTGGGGCCGGTCTTTCGGTTGGAGCGTCGGCAGACTGGCCGATTCTAGATGCGGCAACCCCTAGATGACTAGCGATACGGTTAATACGTTCAGCGGCATCTCCGCTGATTTCACCTAAATCCTTGGCGAGCTCTACCCGTGCCGCCAAGTTGGCAATAAAACCAAGGGCATCACGCAGTTCAATTTCTAACGGAGATAACTCAGCAGTCTTGCTTGTAGTAACTATCTCCCTATTCATGACTTAATTAAACTATATTGTGAGCAATCTCACAATATTTACTTAACAGTAGTTTCTATTCTTGCCGGCACAACAGGTAAAAACTATAAAAAATATTAATCTTGATTTTGGACGAGTTGAACTATAGTTTTTCCGAAATTTGACATGAAGCCATCCATTCTTTCATGGAGCGCATCTGTATTAAGCGGCTGGTCCCTGTTAATAACAAATGACAATTCTGTTCTCTCTCCAGCGGGTATAACCCAGCACAGGCCACGATCGAAAACTGGGCTGTCGAATTCTTCCATAGAAAGATTTAATGAATATACCTCATTGGTTCTAGGATCAGCCGAGATACTAATACCGTTTGTTTGATCTAAGTATGCCCGCGGAATGCGTTTTTCTTGACCCCAGCATGAGAGTACGGCGGTCTGATTTGGTTTTTCTCCCTCTAAACGAGTCGTCAAATCAATTTCGGAAGGAATCATAAGAGTCCAGGAGGCATAGTTACGCGGTGCAATAAATGAAGCCGCTTCCGCAAGGCCGGCGCACTCCATTTTTTCAGATCCTGATACTCGAATTAACCTGCCTCTGTTCATAACTATACTATATCATAATGTATACTTATAGTAAATAATATTAAGTTGCGAGAGCATACTGCTTAAGCTTCGAAATAATTGCAAGCTTGCTACAATAGCTTCATACAACTGGAGGGTTTTGTGGTAGAGATTGAACGTGTGATTTCATTTGAAGAACTGGAAGCTAAGGTTCGTGCCGTTCCATTACTGAGCCAGGATAGCTCAACTAAAACGCAGCCGTATGTGAATGCGCACATCAGTCTGCAGGAATTTTCTTATGATGACATTGCGCCGACGACCCTGTATGTTCTAACTAAAAATCTAGAAACACAAGATATGCTGAGCAATCGGCTTAGTCAGCTTGGTCATGATCCGCTAAGCCTAGAGGGCGGTTTGGAATTAGCTGATGCAAACGGTGATGTATACGGGCTGGTTCCGCCAATTGTTGAAGAAACTCCCGAAGGAATGTGCCTGATAGACGGGATACACCGCAACTATATGCCAAGGCTTCTAGGACGGACCAGTTTCATTGGTCTGGCTATAGAAAACGTTGATTCGCACTCCCCTTTCTATGCTTACCCTAATTAATGGTCTGAAATCATTGAGTATGATGATGTGCCTTCTGATCCGGCTCTCAAAAAGAACTACCGGGTTGATAACCCCTACGAGCTGTACCGTAACTTTAGCAGTCTTAAAATGGCCGGTCCGCGTTCTTCATGATAAAAGCTGTTGTGTTCGACTGGTTTGGCGTTATGACTCCTACACGCGGCCTCGACTCTTCGCAAAAACTTAGTGCTGACTTTGGTATACCACTCGAACAAGCAAGAAGTTTTTTCCTTGAACAGTCTGCCCTGCTGAAAATAGGCAAGATAACTGAACAAGACTTTTGGTCAGCATTTGAAGTTATGTTTCCAGATGCTTTGCCGGGAGATAAAGACAGCATATGGTTGGATATCCGCGCCAGTACGCCGGATCCAAACATGCTCGAACTCGTACATACGCTCAAATCCTCAGGTATTATTACGGCAGTTTTATCAAACACGTTTCCTATTACAGCAAATGCTATTCGACGCAGCGGATATTACGATGTGTTTGATACTGTACTTCTCAGTTCGGAAACGGGACTATGCAAACCGAACGCAGATTTCTATAAACTGTGTATCAAAGATACAGGGCTTAAGCCAGAGGAAATATTGTTCATTGATGACCAGCAAAAAAATACGGATGCTGCAAAAGAGCTAGGAATGGACGTTTTGGTCGCTAAAGATATTGCTCGTTTACCTTCTAAAATAACCGCCATTGTCTCTGGGGAATAGTTTTATTCTGAAGCTAAAAGCCCGGCAATCGTTTCTTGGACCATGGATTTATTACTAGGTGCGTAGACGCCGAATCTATGGAGTAATGATTCGATACTTTGGAGTATTTTTTTCTGCTGATGTTTGAGCAGAAACCCCATACCTTCCTGTTGATACCGAAACTGCATAGCAATATTCTCTGCAACCCGTTCGTCTGTAATATGGTTCTGAATTGACTGCATACCTGCGGGACCAAGTGGTAGATTCATATCCTGTAGTAAAGCGAATACTGTTTCCGAAAGTACGCTCCGTACAGCGATTACGTCTGGTCGTAGTGATGTCGGCAAATCCCAAATGGCATTCATGGTACCAGCAAGAGTAACAATGGCTTCTGGGTTTACTGAATCGAGTTTGCTATAGATACTTTCCAGCGATTTTTCGTGTCCCGGTAGGTTTGCGAGCAATACTTCAGGCCATACGTTATCATGCAAAAATAATCGGTACTGAACTAAGGTTTCTGCAATTAGCGAACTTATTGCTTCCTGCTCAAGCGGGTCGTCGGGTCGAGCTGCCTGGAGATATTCTAGTGCACTGGCGGTAAGCATGAATGCATGGGTATTAGAATCAGATGTATCAACGTTTTTAGCACTCAGGTTATGTTTATACAGCAGCGACATGTCAGTGATTAGTATCTCCTTCCGGAAATTACTGGCCATAAGCTCAATATGATGTATATCATTTTGAACCTCAGGCTGCTTTAAGCGTGTAAAGAATGCTTTATATCGCTGCGTTTTATTATTCTGCGGTAGTTCACCAATGACCGATTCAAAGTTTTCGTATGATATAGCCTGGTAACGTACATTTGTAAGCATATTGGCTCTCTCGCCAAACACTGTTTCCAATCGTGCTTCACAAATATTTGCGTATGCACCGTTCTGTATCCCGTACTTGTCTAGCGGCATAGCATACGGCAATTGATCCATTAGGTCCTGATAAAAACGTTGCTGTTCATTTTCAAACTGCAACCTGCCTTCACGTCTCAGAGCCTCTTGTTGCAATAGCTCCTCGAACGATTCATGAACATTCATGTTATGTACTATAAAGCAAATAAATGGAAATACTACTTTTGAATTAGGGTGTACGGGTATCTAAACATTGACAAAAAGCACTATTTAGTGTAGTGTAAATTAATTATGACATATATTTCTCCGGAACAAAGACCGGAGGTCTACGAAAAATTCCGCGAATATTCTCAATCCGCATTGAACGGGGTTGAAGTTATACGTGCAAGTATGGCAGATACGCCTCTAGTGAAAGAGGTAACTCTCGATACCGAACTAGCTATACAGGCTATCGGCGAAGCGCGGACGGTCCTCGGTGAAGAAGCATCTGATACCTTGCTCAATATCTACACTATAAGCAAGGTTTTTTACGAGTTCGAAAGCCAAGATGATTCCAAATTATTTTCTCTCCCGCTTGGTGTTGTCTATGCTCACTTAACTGGTGACGATGAACTCATTGCGTATATAAACGACGCTAAGGTAAGAGTAAATACAGAGGAGCTTTTGGCGAGCAGTGCGACTAATCCATTAGTTTCGTATATTAGCGCCTCATTACATGTCCCCGATAAAAGGGCTATCAAGCAGCCGCTTAAGTTACGGCAGCAACTGATTGAAGACATGCATGCCAAACAATCTATTTTGGACATTAATTCGGCTATGCAGCTGAAGTCGCTTGTCCTAAGAGACATTATTGCTGCCGGCGTGCAGTACGGGGAGCTGTCTAGTCAAGCTATAGCTACAGAGTTCCCAGGTAATGAATCAGGAGAATTGCCAACGCACACACCGAGCGGGCAGCTCGTGGCTTTTATGCACTTTTTAGAAACACATCAGGCACGCTTCCTGCAAAACCCTGAAATATTCTTTAAGTTGTATGTGTCAAACAGTATCAAAAGGCCTGTCAGTGATGATGACCTAGCGGGATTGTATCGGAACTCCCCTGGGCTAGAAGCAATCGTGGAGCATTTGACAGAATCTTTGGCACTGCACAAACATCTGAATCATGAGATTGAGCGCTATGGCGTATCGATGGTGAACCCACAGCTAAATATGCTTGGACGGGATACAACTGAAGGCCTCAAGGATAATGTCCATAATGCAGTCGCTGCTATGAGGTTAGTTCTAGACTCGTACAAAGATGAGCTTCAGACGAACCCAACGGAAGAAGCCATGCTGGGAGCTCTGGGTGCAGAGAAAGAACTGAATGACTTTTT
>JBBQYC010000039.1:0-5714 GCA_038209015.1 Saccharimonadales bacterium (SeqCode) | reverse complement strand
GCATCTGAACGCATTATCGGGTTTCTTGGCATTGTAACCCTCTTATTAATTTTCAGTATTTTTGGAACTATCAATAGCAATTCCTGGCTTTCAATATCATTTACCTGGCTACATGCTGCGGTGGTTGGCATATTACTCATACTATCTGTCGTAGTTCTTAAATATAAGAATTCCTGGCGGCGTGAATTTGTGCGTGCCGGCAAAGATGCGAAGCAGCAATTCTTAATGTTACTAGAGTCCCCCATGGATTTGGTGTTAGCTTATGCGTCAGGTCTTATGATGACCATTATGTATGTGCTATGTCTCTACTTCTCTCTTAAGGCTGTCGGGGTTACACTGAGTGTTTTACAAGTTTTAATAGTCTATATCACTTCCATTATTGCTAAGGGGGTATCGCCTACACCGGGAGGGCTTGGCGCACTAGAGCTGGCTATGGCCGCTTCGCTGCAAGGCTTTGGTCTGGCTGGCGATACAACATACGCTGCGGTAGTTTTATACAGAATTGCAACCTACTGGCTACCATTACCTTTTGGTATAGTTGCCTACAGATACATATCGGCTCGTAACTATCTGTAATTACGCGATCGGTAACTAAAATAACTGGTGTCAGTAGCAAGTATGTTTTGTAATTGCATCTGTAGCATTTTTAGTGTAAGATTGTTCAGTTGTTTTAAATGATTCAGATTTCGTAGGAAAACGTTACTTTGGCTCATTCGGGCAATTAACGTAAACCTAATAAAGTCAGGATCATTTTTTAATGTCTTACTCTTATCGCTCTAGAGGAGCAATGCAGTCGCGTGGCGGCAGCGTATACAATTCATCACGTAAACGACGCAGCAACACGCGTCAAAAAGGTGGCGGCAGCTACATAGACCCAAGCCGGTTTATTAAAGTTGCCCAGTCAGTTGAAGAAACTGTCTACACACCACAGCACACGTTTGCTGATTTTGAAGTGCACCCATTACTTCATAAAAATTTACAGGCCAAAGGCTACCAAACACCTTCGCCTGTGCAGGACCAAACTATCCCTGCAGCTCTGGCTGGCAAGGACATCATTGGTATCGCCAGCACAGGAACTGGTAAAACGGCTGCTTTTGCGCTGCCAGTTTTACATAAACTTATTAATAATCCGCTCGATGCAGCTCTTATAGTGGCACCGACGCGTGAATTAGCCCAACAAATTGAAGCTGAATTCCAAGCACTCGCTAAAGGCAGTGGTCTTTACGGTGCGCTATTGATTGGCGGTTCAAGCATGAGTAAGCAGCTCCGCGACCTCAAATTCCACCCGCAAGTCGTTATTGGTACGCCAGGACGAATCAAAGATCATATCCAACAGCAAACGCTTAAGCTTCAGAACACAAATATGATTGTGCTTGATGAAGTCGACCGTATGCTCGACATGGGCTTTGTGAATGATGTAACTGAAATCCTTAGTCATGCCTCAGATAACCGTCAATCGCTATTTTTCTCTGCAACTATGGATAACAGAATTCAAACCTTGCTGCAGAAATTCACCAGCGATCCGCTAACTGTCATGCTGAAGCCAAGTTCTAGCAGCGACAACATTCACCAGGATGTTGTTCGTTACCAAGGTTCATCAGACAAGATTGAAAAATTGCATGAACTGCTTGCCCAACAAGATGTTAGTAAAGTTATCGTATTTAATGAAACGAAGCGCGATGTCGAAAAGCTCAGCAACGAGCTCATCCAACGTGGATTCTCTGCCGATGCACTGCACGGTGGTAAAAGCCAAGGTCAGCGAATGCGCGCTTTGCAAAAATTCAAGAAGAGTGAAGTAACCATTTTGGTGGCAACTGATGTAGCTGCCCGTGGAATTGATGTTGTCGATGTTTCGCACGTCGTAAACTTTTCACTACCAAGAGAATACGAAGATTATATTCACCGTATCGGCCGTACCGGACGCGCTGGTCAAATCGGTTACGCATACACGTTCGTAGCAGGTTAATTAAGGAGTCAAAATGTCAAAAGACAAAGGCCGCAAAGAAACCAAAAAACCAAAAGCCAGCAAAGTAAAATAATTACGAGCTGACCTTATCTATACCACCCTGCTACCCGTAGCAGGGTTTGGTTTTATTAAAGAATAGTTTTCGAAGCGTTTGCAACTCATAGAACCAATAGACTATGATGATGCTAATGCCTGGTTTTTTTGACAGTATCATCGTACTTGCTCTTGTTCTACTGATAGCTCGTTTCATCAAACGCGGCTCAGGCGTACTGCAAAAATTATTCATTCCCAGCTCTTTGGTAGCTGGAATTGGTGGCTTGGTTCTCGGGCCGCAGTTGCTGGGGACCATCCCTGAAGAAATAACATTTTACTGGGCTCAATTTCCCAAGCATCTCATAAATATTGTGTTTGCAGGCTTATTCTTAGGCAAGATAATTCCAGCGCGCAAAGAAATCTGGAAAAGCGCCGGACCGATGATTGCATTTGGAAGTACCATGGCGTGGGGACAGTATGTCATTGGTATTTTGCTAACAGTGCTAATTCTCACGCCATTATTTGGCACGAACCCGCTGGCCGGCTCATTAATCGAAATCAGCTTTGCCGGCGGCCATGGTACGGCGGCGGGGCTCGCGCCAACGTTCGAACAGTTCGGCTGGACCGAAGGCACTGATATCGCATTAGGGCTGGCTACTTTAAGTATCATTACTGCAGTTGTCACAGGCATATTTATGATTAATTATCATAACCGTTTGCTTGGAAAGGTAAACCAAGAGCAATGGGAAAAACAGCAGCGCCAACTTATTCGCAGCGGTTACAACCTGATTGCACTGACACAAAAGTTCAATACCAACCCGAAAGCCGTGGTCATCAATATCATTGCATTTGCGGCTTCGATAGCTATCGGCTGGGGTCTACTGAAAAGCCTCATCACCGCTGAAGCATTCTTACTATCTGGGTTTACTGATGTACGGTTTTTCGCGTTCGTGCCATTGTTCCCATTAGCCATGATCGGTGGCCTCATTGTGCAGTTATTCTTAAGAAAGATTAACAAACACAGTCTTATCCAACGCCGTACAGCTCAAATTTTCAGCTCTATCGCCCTCGATCTTTTAATAGCCAGCGCCATTGCCACGGTGTCACTCAATGCCATAAGCAATAATATGGAAGTATTTGTGACCCTTGGCGTAGCCGGTATTTTATGGATAATGGGCTGTTTTCTGTTTCTAGCCCCGAGATTTTTTGCTACTCACTGGTTTGAGCGCGGTGTGACTGACTACGGTCAAGCTATGGGCATGACAGCCACCGGGTTACTTATGAACCGCTTGGTTGATCCCAGCAATACATACAAAATCCGTGAAAGCTTTGCATACAAGCAGCTCGCCTTTGAACCCTTCTTGGGAGGCGGTCTTGTTACGGCTACATCAGTTATTGTGATTCATGAGTTTGGCTCTTTATTCGCGCTGATTACTGCTTTTATAGCAACCGTATTTTGGCTGGTCCTAGGACTACGAATGGGTAAGAAACGTAGTTCTAGCTAATAGCTGGCTGTTTTACCGGCTTACTAAAGAACTGCTTGACGATGAATTTGTGAACGTCACACACAAATAATGTCACTACTGCAGGTACTATAATCGCCACAACAGCATCTGCTGCTTGAAGCGAAACGAGGCCAAAGAATTCCCTAGCTGGAGTCATAAATACACCTATGTTGATGAGTATGGAGAAGCCTATCGCCCCAATCAATAATTTGTTTGGCTTTATGAGGTTGTACACCCAGGACTTAAACTCATAGTTCATATTGAAAGCGTTTGCCCACTGGATAACGATGAGGCTAAGGAAAGCGGCAGTCTGGGCGTACACATGACCCTTCGGCAGGTTGAGATTAAACATGACGAGAATGAGTACAGTCATGGTGACGGCTAACAAGACAGCGCGACTCAACATGACATTATCAAGCAACGGAGCACGCGGATGACGAGGCGGATGTTTCATTTGATGCGATTCTGACGGGCTCAAACCAAGCGGTATGACCGACACGCCGTCGGTTACCAAATTGACCCACAGCACCATGACGGCGGTGATAGGCAACGGCATACCGATTATAAGCGCCGTTAGCATTGTGAGGACTTCTCCACCGCTTGTACTTAGTAAATATACGACCATCTTACGAATATTAGCCAGAACCGTGCGGCCGGATTTGATGGCGTTCACAATAGTATGAAAATTACTGTTCATCAGCACCACATCACTTGCATCTTTA
Organism: Saccharimonadales bacterium (SeqCode); assembly: GCA_038209015.1. Classification (GTDB taxonomy): domain Bacteria; phylum Patescibacteriota; class Saccharimonadia; order Saccharimonadales; family JBBQYC01; genus JBBQYC01. The sequence goes on along the minus strand of JBBQYC010000039.1, from coordinate 1,488 downwards.
GCTGCATCGGTACCGCTCCCCATAGCCAGTCCCACATCCGCTTGCACAAGCGCCGGAATATCATTTACACCATCGCCGGTCATGGCTGTAATTTCATAATCTCGCGTTGCTTTTAATAGCGCGTATTTATGCTCCGGCAAGACCCTTCCGAAAGCTTTTATTGTATGTAAGGCACTACGGATCATTTTTGGCGTACCTTTGGCTAGCAAAACGCTATCGGCCACTTCAGTTGAATTCTTGATAATTCCTACGCGGTGGGCAATATTCCCGGCAGTTTCGATGTGGTCGCCAGTCAACATAACTACGTTAATCCCAGCCGCGTGAGCTTCGTCTATAGACGTGTGTACTTGCTTGCGCAGCTGGTCGCTGAAGGCTACCAAGCCGTCTAATTCAAGGGATGCGAGCGCTTTGTGGTCCAATCGCTCGGGCACCTTCTTGATAGACTTATGAGCAAACCCAATTGTTCGAAACCCCTTGCCAGTAAAACTCTTTAAGGCAGCTTCAGCATCACTGTGGTTTTTACCTTTTTTTACGTGATACAAAATCTGTTCTGGAGCGCCTTTGACATGCAAAACATATCCGTTTGAATGCTTCCATACCGTTCCACTCAAACGCAGCTGCTGGTTAAACGGAAACTCTTTCTCAAGCTTCCAGCTTTTTGGTATTTTAATGCGCGCTATTGAATTATGCAGAATAACGTCTAGTGGATCTTCGGCTGAATCCTCGTCTCCATTCAAACTCGCCCTTACTGCCTCATGGAATGCGGATGTGTCTCTTAGCGGGGTGTAGGTATCCGATACCGCCAGCTTATTTTGAGTGATTGTACCTGTCTTATCTGTTGCGATCAGCGTGACCGCACCCAATGTCTCCATAGCGGATATTTTTTTAACAAGCGCTTTTTGCTTGGCCATCCGCCGGGCGCTAAACAATAAGACGAGTGTCATAGCCACCGGCAAGCCTTCCGGCACAGCTGAAACAGTAAGACTGAGCGTGAACTTGATTGCCTCGTCTAACTCTATCCCTCTATACAGCGCGACAACAAATACAATTGAACTGGCAATAATTATTCCAATGAGAAGTTTTTTAGTTAGATCATCTATTTTACGCTCAATGGGAGTTTTACCCTTGTCAGCTTGTGAAGCAAGCGTATTGATAGACCCCAACTGCGTATTATTACCCGTCTGAGTTACCAGCAACAGCCCCGTTCCGCCCTTTATATACGTCCCCTTAAACATCATGTTGTCTTGGTCGTATATAGCCTTTTTACCAGATATGGCGCCAGCATGTTTATGGACAGGCAATGACTCACCGGTGAGGACTGATTCGTCACACTGCAAATGGTTGGCATCTACAATACGCCCGTCAGCAGGCACTTTCATGCCTTCTGAGAGATGCACCATATCACCAGGGACGATTAGTTCACTGGCTAGTTTTACCTCCGCACCATCGCGGATAACTTTAACGTATTGTTTATCTTGTTCACTGAGT
>JBBQYC010000038.1:0-5792 GCA_038209015.1 Saccharimonadales bacterium (SeqCode) | reverse complement strand
TACACCGAACATGAGGCACAACACCTCGATATCATAGAGATTGATGCTGCCAGTAACCGCAGGATAGACGAAATTCGTGACCTAAAAGAGCGTGTACACGTCGCGCCGGCACAGTATAAATACAAGGTGTATATCATCGATGAAGTTCATATGCTCACTAAAGAAGCTTTTAACGCATTGCTCAAAACGCTCGAGGAACCGCCAGCACATGTTGTCTTCATACTGGCAACAACTGAGCTACATAAACTACCTGAAACTATTATAAGCAGGACGCAGCGGTATGGGTTTAAACCAATACCGAAGCCGCAGGTCATAGAGCGTCTTCAAGAGATAGCAAACAATGAAAATGTAGTCATTAGTGGTGATGCCCTGGAGCTTATCGCAGAGCATGGTGAAGGAAGTTTTCGCGATAGTATTAGTTTGCTCGATCAAGTACAGCATATCGCAGATGAAATCACAGCAGAACATGTTCAAGCCTCTCTTGGACTTGCTCCGCGCGAGCTCGTAGATTCCATCGTGAAAGTACTTCAGAGCCAAGATGTTAAGGCACTTAAAAACAATATGGATGAAGTAAAAGAACGTGGCATACAAATCAAGCCGCTTGTATCACAACTATCTGATGCGCTCTTAAAAGAACTTATAGCTGGGAAACTCAATAAACAACCGCTCGTCCAGTTATTACGTGAGCTTGGAGAGGTTCCTGCCCACCGTGACCCTAGTATGGCAACTGAAATAGCCCTGTACGAATACATATTCAGCTCGCAAGCACCTCAGGATGTACCGCAAATAGAACAAGTCAACCCAACAAAGGCTGAAGTTAAACCGGCACGAAAACCACTAGCTAAAAAATCTACTTCTACCACAAAGACTACACCTCCTGAAGAATCAGAAAAAACTGAGGAAGCGAAACCAATCGATATGACGAATAACGAGCTGACCGCTGAGATCTGGGAAAATATACTTTCAGAGATGAAAAAGACCTACAACACCCTATACGGCGTCGTAAGAATGGCAAAACCTGCACTTGTAGAATCAGAGTTAATACTTGAGTTTAATTTTCCATTCCATCAGAAACGCTTGAAAGAACAAAAAAATCAGCAAATTTTAATTGCAATATTCAAAAAACAGACGAGTAAGGTTGTAACCATCAACCCAGTTGTTGCCAAAGCAAAATTAGAAACACCTAAAGTTCAAAAATCTGAACCAAAAAATGACAAAAATGAACATGTAGAAACCGTTAGCAATATATTCGGCGGTGCAGAAGTAGTAGAATCCTAGTATGGATCAAAATAAGGGGAAACAGCAGCCGAGTAACACAGATGCTGAAGCCAGCCTACTCGGCTCATTTTTAATCGACAATGATGCCCTCGTGAAGGTAGCCGATTCTATAACTGCCCGCGACTTTTTTGATGATCGGCACAGGTATATTTTTGAGGGAATAATTGCTTTGTACGACAAACAGAACTCCATTGACGTACTTACGCTTGCGAACCAGATGAAAGCCAACGGCACTTTAGATTTAATCGGTGGATCTTCATACCTCGCAGAGCTCACAAACTTTGTTCCTACTGCATCACACGTAGAACAGTATGCCGAAATAGTTGCCCAAAAATCTCTGCGGCGAAGATTAATTGCAGCGGCCAGCGATATAACTAATATGGGATTTGATGAGGCCCATGGGCTACAGGAGCTAATAGAAGAAGCCGAAACACGGCTATTTGAAGTCAGCCAGCAAAACGTAAAGCAAGATATCGTCAGTATTGAATCTGTATTGAGCGATAGTTTTGACAGACTTGACGAACTGCACAAAGACAAAGGCACGGTTCGTGGCGTACCAACAGGCTTCAAGGATTTAGACGAGATGCTTGCCGGCTTACAACCATCTGATTTATTTATTCTTGCGGCTCGGCCATCTATGGGTAAAACTGCGCTATCACTAAACCTTGCCCATAACGTCGCAGTAGGCAGTAATAAAACTGTCTTAGTATTTAGCCTAGAAATGAGCAAAGAACAGCTCGTTGACCGTATGTTGTCTATGGAATCTGGTGTAGATGCTTGGGCGCTGAGAACCGGTAACCTTTCTGATAGTGACTTTGAACGGTTAAGCCATGCCATGGGTACCCTCGGGGAGGCGCCGATTTACATCGACGATACGCCAGGTATCACAGTAAGCGAACTGCGTACCAAAGCTCGGCGCGAAGCGCACAAGAGAGAAATAGGCTTAATAGTCGTGGATTACTTGCAGCTGATGAGCGGTGGAAGCAAATTTGGCGGCGATGGAAACCGTGTTCAAGAGATTTCAGAAATCTCACGGGGTCTCAAGGGCGTTGCCAGGGAACTGAATGTGCCATTGATAGCGCTCAGCCAGTTAAGCCGTTCGGTTGAAAGCCGCAGCCCGCAAATCCCACAATTAGCCGACTTACGTGAATCTGGTTCAATCGAGCAAGACGCCGACGTCGTAGCATTTATTTACCGCGAAGAATACTATAATCCAGATACTGACAGAAAGAATATAACTGATATTTTCATCAAGAAACACAGAAACGGTCCGACAGGAGCGGTCGAACTATACTTTGACCGTGAAAAGCAGAAATTCCGCAGCCTCGACACAAAACACTCAGACCCGTTTGAATCATAATTTTGCTATACTAGAACAAATGCATAAAAAGCTATGGGGTTTTGTAAAAAAGCATTGGAAATCCGGTGCTGTCTGGGGTTTATTTATACTGGTCGCCAGTATACTGTTATTAATTAACCTTGGAACATTATTTCCAGGTGCCAGCCAAGGGGAACTAAGCTACATACAATCTATATCTTCAGGGAGATCAGTTGTAGAAAACCCGGACTACCTACCGCACAAACTACCTTCGTACATAGCTACGAAAATACAGTTTTCTACTACCAGCGTTAGATTAGTGAGTGTTGTATTCGCTATTGGTTTTCTAGTAAGTGCTTGGTACTTAATGCGTCTAGTATTTTCAAAACAAACTGCGGTCATAGGAAGCTTGCTTCTAGCCTGCAGTAGCTGGTTTTTGATTCTTGGACGGTCCGCCCTCCCAGATAGTAGCTATTTTCTAATACCTATAGCCGCCGCATCAGTTATCTGGCTTATTAAACATATTGATTCATGGAAGATAGTTATTTTGGTTGGGTTGTTAATCACGCCACTTTTGTACATTCCCGGATCCATCTGGTTAGCAGTAGCAGTTGGTATCTATTATAGAACGGCGTTTACTGCCGCCCTTAAGGCACTGACTACCAAACAGCGTCTACTATTTGCTGTGGTACAAGTCATTTTACTAACGCCGCTGGTAATAGGTGTCATATTAAACCCGTCAGTGATAATTTCACTCTTAGGCTTAAGTACCAACCTAAATGCTTATACGGCTATACCAAATGAGTTCATTCTATCATTCTATTCATTGTTTATACGTAGCTCAGAAAATAATTCTATGACACTTCTGAGCCTTCCCTATATGGATATATTTTCATCAATCCTGATTGTATTGGGACTTTATCGGTTGAGGTACTGGAATCGAACTACACTGTTATTTAGTGCATTAGCAAGCTTATACCTCATACTGGCTACGAGTATTGGTGCGATACCTACCAGCGCTCTTTTTGTACCGCTCTATGCTATGGTTATATACGGTGCGGGATTTTTACTTCGGCAGTGGTACACCGTTTTCCCAAGAAATCCAGTTGCCAGGTCTATAGGTACTGGTATTCTGGCAAGCGGAATATTGCTGATAAGCATTTATCACCTGACAAAATTTTATGTTGCATGGCCGAATACACCTGAGGCACGGGCGCAACATTCACAAATTTTGATAAAATAAGTATGTAAGGAGAACATATGAGTAAGTTTGATCAAGCTAAAATGTTAATGCAGGTTAAGAAACTTCAAAAAGAACTCTCAAAAATGACTATCGAGGTAGAAAAAGGCGATGGTGCTGTTCGCGTAGAGATTAACGGTGAACAAAAGATAAAGAAAGTCCATATTGATCCTGAATATGTTGATTTAGACGACATAGGTGAGCTGGAACGGTGGGTTGAAGACGCCATCAAGGAAGCGATTGCTGAAAGTCAAAAAATTGCTGCAGAGAAGATGCAGCCAATGATGGGGGCCTTGGGCGGCCTTGGGCTCCAATTATAGTGAGTTATCTACCCGCAGTATTGGTCGACGTAATTGATGCACTGGGAGCTTTGCCTGGTGTCGGATCACGTACTGCAGAACGATACGCGTATTATTTATTGAAATCGGATCCAGCTAAATCAAAGAAGATGGCTGAAAAATTGTCGATCCTGCACGAAGGTATTGGCTACTGTCAAAAAACGTATGCATTAGTGCCACAGGGTCAGAAATATTCCGAATTATACACTGACCCAAATCGAGATAAAAGTATTGTTGCGGTAGTGGCTGAGCCACTAGATATTATTGCACTAGAAAAAGTCGGTGAATTTCGTGGAACCTATCACGTGCTAGGTGGCCTGATCTCACCTATAGACGGTATCGAACCACAACAGCTTAAAATATCTGAGTTAATCCAACGAGTTGATGATGATGCAGTGACTGAAATCATACTCGCAACGAACGCCAGTGTTGAAGGCGAGTCAACAGCAATGTATATTCAAAAAGAGCTCGGGAGCCGAAGTGTAACACTTACGCGCCTCGCACGCGGGCTACCAGTTGGCGTGGATTTAGAATACGCAGATCATATAACATTAAGCCGCGCATTGCAGGGAAGAACCTCGTTATGACATATTCAGAAACCCCACAGATTAAAAATTTCATTGAAAAGTATAATCATTTTGTGATAATTCAGGCAGACAACCCAGATGGAGACAGCCTGGGTTCTTCTGTTGCACTTGAGAACATTTTAGGAGATCTTGGCAAACAGGTAACAATGTACTGCGGTGTCGGGGTTCCTAGCTATTTACATTATATTGCCGGCTGGGAGAGGGTAGAGAAGTTCTTACCAACAAACTATGATGCTGTTATTATTGTCGACAACAGCACTGAATCACTGCTTGAGAGTTTAAGTAAGTCGAACGACCTCCCACATGTAGCCAAAAAACCAACTTTAGTAATTGATCACCACGACTCAACAGAAGGTATTCGTTTCGCTGAGATTACCTGCAATCATCGAGCAGTGGCAACGAGTGAGATAATTTATGAATTAGCAACACAGTTAGATTGGCCCATAAACCCTGAAGCAGCCAATAGTATCGTAGCTGCCCTTATGTCTGATAGTCTCGGTCTCATGAGCGAAGGAACAAGCGCTCGTAGCATTCAAATAGTCTCTGAACTGGTGTCAAACGGCGTCAATTTATCCCAGCTGGATGCCGCGCGTAAAGAACTCATGAAAAAATCAGCGGATGTAACCGCTTATAAAGGCCGGCTCCTCCAACGGCTTGAATACTACTCAGCCGGAAGGATAGCCATGGTAGTCATACCTTGGGATGAAATAGTACAATACAGTAACAGCTATAATCCCTCGATGTTGGTCATGGAAGAAATGCGAATGGTAGAAGGCGTACAAGTTGCTATTGCACTCAAAGTATACGAGGGTGGTCGAATAACTGGAAAAATTAGATGTAATTCAGGTTACTCGATTGCAAGCGATCTTGCAAAGCAGTTCAACGGTGGTGGACACGTTTACGCGGCAGGATTTAAAATAACTGATACCAAAGACGTTACATCTACAAAACAACAAGTAGTGATTGCAGCCGAAAAATTACTGGACAATATAGCATGAAACTCTACAACACCTTAACTAAATCTGTCGAGC
>JBBQYC010000037.1:0-5828 GCA_038209015.1 Saccharimonadales bacterium (SeqCode) | reverse complement strand
CAAACTCAAAATTGAACGTATATGTTTCAGTAAACTGCAGCTTGCCATCATAGCTGTAGTGAAGGTTTAGTGTTTTTTGCTGTTCGTCGAACAGGTAAGACTCAAATATAAAACTTTCATACTTACTACTTATCCCGTTAGAACTCATAAATTTTTCCAGTCATAAGGTAGAAGAATTTTGAATAAACTTTGAGTGACAGTTCTAGCGGGACTCATAAAGAATCAACAGCCTCATTAAACCTGACGCCGCGTTCTTCAAAGTTTTTGAACATGTCAAAGCTGGCAAATGCGGGGGATAGCAACACGGCATCTCCGTTGTTTGCAAATTCGCTGGCCCGCCTTACTATTGAATTCATATCTCTAGAGCTTTCTTCTACGTAGTTGCTGTAGCCTTTATGCTCCAGAACTTCTTTAATTCTGCCGGCAGATGCTCCGACCAGTATGACCTTTGCAATATCTTGCTCGTGTTCCTTAATTACATCGGCTAGTGGTTCAAGGCTTAATCCCCGGTCATGTCCACCAAGAATAAGTACTTTGTTTTCTTTGATTGCCTCAATAGCGGCAATGGTTGCTCCCGGGCCTGTCGCAAACGAATCATCGTAGTAAGCCACCCCATTCACCGTACGGCGGTGTTCGATTCGAAACGGAAGCCCCTTGAACGTAGTTAAGGCGCGCCGCATTGCATCAACATCTTGAGTAATTTGCCAGGTGGCCGTTACGGCAGCACAGACGTTTTGCCAGTTATGTTGCCCAGGTAGTTTGAGCTCGGCGACAGGGCAAATCTCAATCTCACCAATTTTTACCATGCCATTTTCTACTACCGCACCCGGTGTTTCCATGTACGGTATGAGCGTGCCAGACGTAGCATCTGCTACGCTGAGTGATATATCATTCTTGGCGTAGTAAATCGCCGAATCTTTTTCCTCCTGGTTGATGAACATCTGCTGTTTGGCCGCAATGTATTCATCTAGGTCTTCATGCCAATCCAAGTGTTCCGGTTCTACCATCAAACACACGCCGATTGTCGGTGAATACTTAAGATCAATTAACTGGAAGTTTGCTAGTTCTAAAACCACCCAGTCTTCCGGTTTAATGCTACCTTTGAGCATTTGTAGCGGGGGCGTACCAATATTGCCGCCCAGGTGCGCTGTATGACCAGCTGCCTCTAAAATGGTTTGAATAAGCGTGCTAGTGGTACCTTTACCTTTTGTGCCGGTTACGCCAATACTATTGCGGCTCGGACAGACTTGCATGAATTCGTTCGTGTTGCTGGTGACTTTGTTGAGTATTTCCGGGCTATTAGCTTCTACCAACTGTCGTGGATGGACCAGCGGTGAACGTACAATCAAGTCAAACTTATCCAAATTTTTTAGATAATCTTTACCCAATTGCTGCTTGGCACCATCCGGTAACATTGTATTTTCTAACTGATCACAAACAGTAACCTCATGCTCACTAGTATTCCAGTATTCAAACGAACTCTTCCCTTGACTTCCATATCCGACAATTGCTATTTTCATTCTTCTATTCTAACAAAACAGGTGTAAACGCCTAGCGATTACCTGATTTAAGCTGCTGCAGGTACTTGAGCAGGTTGACCCATCTCTTTAATGATACTGGCTAGCTTAAGTGGCGTAATATTAACCTTAGTGTAAAATCCTTCGGCTTTTGATTCTATTGCTTTTGTAAGTATATCGTCCTCGGTCAGGTTAGTAAGTACAACGACATGGTGGTCGGTTGTAAATTTTGGTGATTCATCTGGGTTACGCAACCTATCCAAAACCTCTATCCCTGTAATAATTGGAAGCATAAGATCAAGTAGTACAAGATCATATTCACCTGTCTGTGCCGCCTCTAACCCGGTTAGGCCGTCGGGCTTGATAGTAACCGTGAAGCCTTCTTGCCTTAGGATATCAGCATACATTTCCGCTATCATCCGTTCATCTTCGACAAGTAGAATATTCTTATACATAGTATTCATTAGTGTACGCTAATCGTTGTTGAAAATAAACTGAACCATGTCCCGAGGTTATTTATACTGCTGATTGTTCTGGGTGCGCAGGTAGTGAAATAGTAAAACTACTACCTTCACCCTCCTTGCTTGTAACAGTGATAGTACCGCCATAGTTTTCGACCATTACTTTAGATGCGTACAGTCCGATACCTGTCCCGCCGTAGTCATATGTCAAAGTAGATGTACCTCGGTGGAATTTGGTGAATAGTTTCGGTATTTCATCTTTACTTATACCAATCCCAGAGTCTTTCACGGTGATAAGTACCTTATCATCCTGCTGTGAGCCGGTAAGGCTAATGTTGCCGCCTTCATTGGTGAATTTAAGTGCATTGTCTAAAAGGTTCCATAATGCACTTCGAATATGTGGGGCACTGGCTTGTACCCGTTTATTATCTAGGGAGATCGAAGAATCAAAAGTAATTCCTTTGGTCTCAGCGCCTGGTCGGAATTCATCGGATATTTTTTGTGTAAATACCTGCATATCTATGAGTTCAGAGTTATTATTTTGAGCACCAAGCTCAAATTGAGAGATAGTAAGTACGTCTTCTGCAAACATTTCCAAACGGTCCACGCTCGTTCTTATGCGTCCAAAAATATCAATTAGCTTACTCGGATCATTGGCATAACGGTCAGCATTTTCCAAATAGCCATTTATGATGGTTAATGGTGTTCGAAGGTTATGGGAGGTAATCATCATAAATTCACTTTTTACTTTATCTACTTCTCTTAACTGAGCAATGTGTTTCTTCAGAGATTCAGCCATTCGGTTTACGGATACTCCTAATGTACCAATTTCATCTTTGGATGATACTTCTATTTGCTGGTCAAGATTGCCGGCACTTATGGTTTCTGCCTGCTCGCTAACTGATACTAGTGGCCGAAGAATCAAAACATTAATCAAAACATACAGGGCTGAGCCTGTCACCAATAGCGCAAAAGCGGTAAATGCTACAGAAGATAAGCTGTCGTTATTGATAATTTCTTGTATCTGCTGGTCAGAAATATAATACACAACACTATATCGGTGGGCGCCGGAGGCTTCGAAATATGGGTAAACAATAGACTCAATAACACCTCTTTCATTTACCCGGTAGACAGGTTCAAATGATTTAGCATGCTCAGCAGTGGCAGACACGGACATATCTTTATTATGGTTGTACAGTACAGCCCCAGATATATCTACAATGGCTATGTTTACGACACTTTCATTTAGTGCGATAAACTCCTTCATTTGCTTCTCAATAGGAGCGTTTCCTGAGTCTTTATATATAGCAAATGTGTTGCCAAGTGGCTCGGTAGATAAGACCGCGAAAGCCTTTGCTTCATCATACAAACTATTTCTTAGGTTTGTTGTGCGGTCTTGTATGAATAGGTAAGCGAATAGGCTGAATACTATTACTAGTACAAGGCTTACGAATATGAGGAATTTACTACGTAATCCAAGGTTTAATTGAACCCATCGGCCTATTCTGCTCATTTTGTATCCTTAACTTACTCTATGCGGCCAGTTTTCCAGAAGTAGAATCCTAGTGAATTACCACCCTCATAGTCTACTTTTAGATCAATATCAGGTTTGTAGTAGGCGGTGTATAAGGTTTTACGTACTGGAATCCAAAGTAGATTATCGATTATGTATTTTTCGACCTCCTGCAACGCAATAATGCGCTTAGTGGGGTCAAATTCTTTGTCACTTGCTTCTAGAAGTGCATCGTATTTAGGGTCTTTATCGTAAGTCGTGTACGTTGCATCCTTGCCCACGAGGCTGCTAAGAATATCCCGTGCATCGAATATATCACTGGTGTATGATGCGCTGAATAAGTCAAATTTACCTGATTTTAAATCTCCCATCAGTATTGAAGGATCTGTATATGGCTTAGCAACAATATTGAAGCCAGCTGCTTTCAACTGGTCAATTAATACAGGTGCATCAGTTTGCACTCCTTCAAAATATAGGTACTCTAGTGTTATGCCATCAGGGTACTTATCTTCTAGTATTTTTTTGGTTACGTCTAGATTAAGTTCAGGGAATGAAGCGTTGGGATTATATCCTGGTAGTGACTGCGGAATAATTCGCATGGCCGGCAGTCCTTCACTTCCCAGTTCTTCAATCATACCCTCACGGTCAATGGCATGGGCAATAGCACGACGCACTTCTATATCTTTCAGCGGTGTTTCTGCAGAACGTTCAATATTCATGTACATACCAAATACGCCAGGCGTTTCAAAACTAGTAGCTGCTAGGCCTAAGTTTTTTAGAGCCGTATCTCGCTCCGGAATCGTTACCATCTCCGTAAAGTCGATCTCGTTGTTATTAACAGCTTCTACTATCGCATCTTCATCTTCAAAAATACGGTAGTTTATATTTCGCGTTTTTGGCGTGCCCTGATGGTAGTCATCGAATGCGACCATGTAGGAATTATTATCATCATTTTCTTTGGTGGTATCTAATTGATAGGCACCGGTCCCGTTATTACCAGATTTATCTGGGGCGTCAGTATCATATATGAACGCCAGAACTAATTTATTCAATAAGAGCGCATCAGGCTGTGAGGTAGTTATCTTAACTTCATGAGGGCTCGTTACCTCAATGGAGTCGATGGTACTAACTAGAGTACCCCAGAACTCTTTATCTTTTATGGAGTCAAGGCTTGCCTTTACATCCTGAGCTGTCATGGTTGTCCCGGTATGGAATTTCACGTTTTCACGTATCTTGAAGACCCATGTGCTTTGATCAGGGTTACTCCAGCTTTCAGCAAGGAGCGGCACAAATTTTTCGTCACGGCTTCCTATTAAGCCTTCATAAGTCTGGAAATTCTGCGAGATTCCTACGCCATATAGAGCATTATCTGGATAAAGTGCGTTAACCGGTCCTTCGACAGAACCAATACGTAGAGTCTCTATAGATACGGTTTCTTTTACGACCTCATCTTGGCGGCTCGGCTGAACTGAACTCCAGTAGAATAAACCGGCAGCACCTATGCCCAAAAGAAGAACTACGGCCACCAGTAGACCCATCAGCTTCTTGCCACCTTTTTTAAATCCACTACCGTTACTCTTTGTTTGTTGTGGCGTAATTACTTGAGGATTAGCATTATCAGTCCAATCCGTTTGATCACCTGTAGCAACTGTTTGTGCGGAGCTGTTTTCACCAGTATTGTTTGTTGTATCAGATGCATTCTGAATATCATTATCTAGTGAGAATGGCTTGTCAGTACTCGTGTCTTTATTAGAGTTATTTTTATTGAAATCATCCATATTTTTACTCTCTTTTAACTTATGCTTAATATAAGAATACTCTAATTAATCAGAAGTGCACAAGACTATCTGTTAGAACAGGGTGAATAGCACGTTATGCTTGCAGTTTAGTATGTTTCACAGAATCATCAAGCTGTTGATATAACTCCCCGATCATATACATTGATCCGCTTACAACGATTAGCTGGTTAATGGGGGTTGATTGTATCAGTGTACGCAGTGCAATATGCGGACCTGTAAATGCACCGAGAGGCGGGTTGGGGTTAATTCGGCGCCATTTCTTAGTCAGCGTGGATGAACGAGCACTCAGTGATTTTAGGTACGGAACTGGCTGATCTTGAAAGAACTCAGTAAAAGCAATGCTGTCACAAAAAGACTCGACAATCTCTAGGCTAGCAGTCATATCTTTGCTATGTTTGGCTGCAAACATCCAGGCGGGCGGGGCTGAAGTGAAACTTTTCAGGGATGAGACGAGTGCCTGGAGCTTTTGCGGATTATGCGCACCATCAAAAAGCACCTGTCTCCCTTCTATGTTCCGCAGCTCCATTCGAGCCGGTAC
>JBBQYC010000036.1:0-6128 GCA_038209015.1 Saccharimonadales bacterium (SeqCode) | reverse complement strand
GGGTAATGCGGACTCAATCCAGGAGACACTGTCTAACTTCAATATAGATGTTGAAATGGAAGGGGCCAATATCGGCCCGCGTGTAACTCAGTTTACCCTCAAGCCTCCTACGGGAGTTAAGCTGACAAAAATCACTCAGCTTGAGAACAATCTTGCTCTTGACCTGGCTGCTACGGCTATTCGTATAGAAGCTCCTATCCCAGGCAAGCGTGCTGTTGGTATTGAAGTACCAAACGTAAAACCGGCTACCGTTCGCTTGAGTTCAATTGTGCAGTCTAAGGATTGGAAGAATATTAACAGTCCACTAGCGATTGCTATCGGTAAAGATATTTCAGGCAACCCAGTTGTGGGTAGCTTAGATAAAATGCCTCACTTGCTCGTAGCAGGGCAAACAAATTCAGGTAAATCAGTCATGATCAACACGTTACTGACAGGCCTCTTATATAAGAACAGCCCAAGCGATTTAAAACTTATCATGGTTGACCCAAAGCACGTAGAGCTGACGCCGTATGAGGACATACCACATCTGTTAACTCCTGTTATCACAGAACCAGAGAAGTGTATAAGCGCGCTTAAATGGGCGGTTGCTGAAATGGAACGCCGTTACAAAACATTAGCTAAAGACAAAAAACGAAATATAGCCGAGTACAACAAAGTGAAAAAAGAAGAAGGCATGCCGTATATTGTCATTGTAATCGACGAGTTAGCCGATCTTATGATGATGGCGGCCCGTGATGTCGAATCACTCATAGTCCGTATAGCCCAAAAAGCTCGTGCCGTTGGTATACACCTGGTGATTGCAACGCAGCGCCCGAGTGTCGATGTTATTACCGGTCTTATAAAAGCCAATGTTCCGGCACGGATTGCTTTCACAACCACCAGCCAGGTAGACAGCCGCACGATTATTGATAGCGTGGGCGCTGAGAAGCTTCTAGGGATGGGTGACATGCTCTTTAGTACATCAGACATGAGCAAACCAATGCGCGTGCAGGGTGCATTGATTACGACTGAAGAAATTCAGTCGGTCACTGATTTCTTGCGCATGCAACGTCCACCACAGTACGATGACGAAGTCGTCAGCCAGCCAGTACAATTAAATGGCAAGGGTGGCGTGGTTGCCGACTACGGTGGCCAGGATGCTGACGATGATATGTATAAAGATGCTGTTCGAGCGGTTATTGAAGGCGGAAAAGCTAGCACAAGTTTACTCCAAAGACGATTACGTATTGGTTATGGCCGTGCTGCGCGCCTGATGGATATGTTAGAAGAGCAGGGAATCATAGGTCATGCTGATGGTAATCGTCCGCGAGATGTTCTTGTAAGCTCCGTTGATGAGGTTATGGGTGCAGATACTGGCGGGGATGTCTATGATGATATGCCCGACGAAACTACCTAGGCAGCTATATCTTTTGGTACCGCAGGAACAATAGCACCGTTTTTAATCCTGCGCTTAAGAGCTCGGACACTAACTAACCGGGCGTGGGTGATAAATCGATCCTCATCCGGAACATATTCAGCAACGGCGCTTATTTTCCGCCAGCCATCAAGCCGACCATTGAGCTCACTGAGCCAATATTCGCGGTCGGTTTTTTCGATTAGTTGCTCTTCTGTGCGCTGACTCATTGGAGTGAGGCCAGGGACGTAGCCATACACAAGGCGCGTATTATCTTTTTTAGCGTCGTACTCCGTGCGGGCTTTATCGAGTAAAACCACGGAGCGCAGCAATATAGCCGCTGCTTCCCATGCGGCATTGCGGCGTGCCATGATTTCAAGAGGTGGTGCAGGCGGAGGGATCATTATCTTTTCAATCCAATCATGGATATTCGGTGGAACATATGCACACTGCGGCGTAGAGTTGCGGAATTCATGGATTATAACTGCTTGCTGTGGGGGCCGACTTAATTCAAGCTCTCGCCAGTCTGCCTCGCTCCAGTAAACGTGGTGTTTGTTGCGTTCGGCGCTGCTGAAATCTGGTAAATCATCCGGATAGGTTCTGATTGCTAGTTCAAACAAGCCATCAATATCAGCAATTCCTTGTGGGTTGAGAGGTGTTTCAAATTTTTTTGTATCGTAATCATATAGACGGGCGAATCGTTCGGGGAGGTCGCGGGATATAAGCGCCTCTTTAACCATGAAATTTCATAATTATATTGGTTCGCATATGTAACCTTATTGTCCAGAAAAACAGGGTTTAGGTCAACCGTTGACTAACAGGGGTGAGTACGCTATAATGCGTCGAGCTTAAACTAAGCTTCAGGTTGCGGCCACCTATAGAGCGCGCAGCCCTAAAGACCAAAGGAAGGAGTCATAAATGGCACAGTATGAAGTTGCCGTGTTGTATCACCCTGATTTAGAGGTTGATCTCACGAAGGCAGAAGAGCGAGTGACAAAAATTATCACTGACAATGGTGGTAATGTTACTGCTACGGATAACTGGGGTAAACGAAAGTTGGCCTATGCTATTGATAAGCAGGAGCACGCAGTCTACGTGTTTTATACCGTCGAAATCGAAGGTGAAAACGTTACAAAGATTGAAACTGCCTTGAATATCACCGACGAAGTCATTCGTTATATGATTACGCGCCCAGACCTTAAAGCTATCGCCAAGGCGGAAGCTGCAAAGGCGGAAAAAGCCAAAAAGGCTGAAAAGCGTACATCTAATGATGATGATGACGAAGACGACGACGAAGAATCATAAGAGATACAGTTGACGGATAGCTCGAGTGGGCGTACCGTAAACATACAATAATTAAAGGACATAGATCCTACAAGGAGGGTGCAACATGGCACGAAGCTTTAACCAAGTAATATTAATGGGTAATTTGACCCGCGACCCGGAACTTAGACAAATTCCAAGTGGTCAATCAGTCTGTAGCTTTAGCTTAGCGCTGAACCGCAGTTTTAAGGGTAAAGATGGTGATTGGCAAGAAGCAACTGATTATATCGATGTTGTTGCCTGGGGACCGCTCGGTGAGCGAGTTGCTCAATACTTAAGTAAGGGCCGACCATGTCTCGTCAACGGCCGTTTGCAATCCCGCAGTTGGGAGCAAGACGGTCAAAAACGCAGCAAGGTCGAAGTCAATGCTCAGGACGTAACATTCCTAGGTGGCGGCGGAGGTGGGGGCAATGAGGGTGACAATGATTCTTCAAGTCAGCCAACCAGCACTTCAAAACCTAAGAAAAAAGCAGATGATATCGTCATAGAAGATGTTGGCGATGAGCCAATCAACCTAGATGACATTCCATTTTAGAATTTACAATTTAGTAGGTACCATTTTCATTCACTCGGCTTATAGACGTAAGACTATATACTTGAAATGAATAAAAATGTGACAAATAACTCCAAAGGAGAGAATATAATGGCGAAGATTTTTAAGCACAGAACAGACGTAGCTTTTTTTGACTATAAGGATTTTAAAACCTTACAGCGCTACGTAAACCAGTTTGGCCAGATTGAATCACGTAAGAAAACTGGTCTAAAAGAACATGAACAGCGACGATTATCGATTGCTGTAAAGCGTGCTCGTCATATTGCATTATTACCATTTGTTAGCAACGGGTAATAGTCGTGGCGCTTGGAGTAACCGACCTCAAAAAAGGGCAAGTATTTCAGATGAACGGTATTCCTTACCGCGTAGTTGAGTATGCACAGAAAGTGATGGGCCGTGGCGGTTCAATCGTAAACGTTAAGATTAAAAGCCTGATTGACGGCAAGGTGCTGGACAAAACGTTCAAAGGTAATGAACAGATTGAACCGGCGGATATTAGCAATAAAAATGTTCAGTATTTGTATTCTGACGGAACAACGTTTCACTTCATGGATGAAGAAACCTACGAGCAGATTGAATTATCCACCGATATATTAGGGGATCAGTCGGGTTACCTTAAAGAAGGTGACAAAGTACAGGCACAATTGTTTGGCGAGCGCGTCATAAGTATAGACATGCCCAAAAATGTTCCTTTGAAGGTTACCTACACCGAGAATGTCGTTAAAGGCGATACAACCAGCAACGTTTTGAAAGATGCTGAACTCGAGACGGGAATCACCGTCAAAGTTCCGGCTTTTGTGAAAACTGGGGATGTTATAAGCGTAGACACCGAAAATGGAGCCTACCGTGAGCGCGTCAAAGACTAGAACTCATTTCGACCCCCATATTCTACTGCAAAGTTCTTTCAGTGCACCAGGCAGCCGTTTAGCTTCGCGACATATCTTCAGATATGCCTTGTCGCTAGAACAACTGCCTGGCACTACTGAAAATCACTTTTCGCAAACGAATAGAGGGTCGAAATGAGTTCTAACCATGATTTTGTAATTGTAGCTACGGTGGAGCCGCAGGATGTAGGCCTGCGCTTCAGTGAATGGCCGCTGCATATAACATTAGTGCCCTGGTTTAGCGCCCCGGGAATCGAGACCGTTAAACAAATATGTGAATCAGCTGTCACAGGGATAAAACAGTTTTCGGTTACTGTTGGACAGCGTGAATATTTTGGCCAGCGCAAATTACCGGTGAAACTAATTGAGCCAAACCCGCGTATAGTGGAATTACACATGAAACTATTGCAAAGTATTAACCATCAAGGCTGGGACGTACCTGGTCGCTACACCGGCAACCAATTTCGTCCGCATGTAACGCGTCATCATGGCAAAGACGCTGAAGGCTCGGTACTTATTACTGATATGTATATTGTAGAAAGACTAAGCCAGGGTTACCGAGAAATTAAAGCCAAGATAGGCTTAAGTGAATAAGCAGCGGCTTGATAGGGCGCTACTGGAGCGCGGCTTGGTGCAGTCTAGAAGCCAAGCAGAAACCTATATAAAGATGGGCTATGCGACTGTTGGTGATAGAGTTATAACTAAACCAGGGTTTATGGTTGACGAATCAGACGTAATTAAACTGAGGTCAAAGCATATTTATGTATCCAGAGCGGGTAATAAACTCGCGTCTGTATCAGAGCGCCTGAATATTGAGTACAAAAATAAAACAATGTTAGACGTTGGTAGTAGTACCGGCGGCTTTACCGACTATGCGCTACGGCATGGTATAAAAAAAGTTATAGCAGTTGATGTGGGTACAAATCAACTCCATCCATCACTGCGGGAGAATCCGGCAATCGAACTCCACGAAAAAACTGATATCCGTAATTTTAAAACTAACCAAAGTATAGACCTGGTAGTTATAGACGTATCGTTTATATCACTTCGAAATATTCTGCCTGCAGTTGCAGAGCTAATTAGCACCAAATCCGTAGTAGTCGCTATGGTGAAACCGCAGTTTGAATCTAGTGGTCCGGATCAGCACAAAGGAATTGTAAAAAATGAAAAACTCCGCCGTGAGATATTCCGTGAATTTGAATTATGGGTGCGTCGACAGTTTGTTATTGTAGACAAAGCTGATTCTGAAGTCAGCGGCACCAAGGGTAACACCGAGCGTTTTTATATTCTAAAAAAACTATAGATACGATTTGAGTTTGTCGAAATCTTTTATAGTTATGTAGTGGTCACTGTCGATAATGCCTTTTTTATGAAGAACGGTTAGTTCACGACTGGTTGTTTCACGCGAGGCATTGATGGAGCTGGCGATATCCTGTTGCTTAAGTGGAACGAATAACACAGTACCCGATTTGGTTTTTACACCGAAACGATTAGACATGGTGAGTATAAACGATACAAGTCGCTCACGCACAGTACGGTACTCTAGATTGATAATTCGTTCGGAGTGAATTCTGTACATTTCCATAGTCATATCTAAGAGTGGGGCAAGCGGGCTGTTGGCATCCTTGAAATATTCTTCGAAATCCTGCCGACTAATGCGCCATAGTACAGTTTCAGATAATGTTTGATATATAACATCGCGCTCTTGTTTAGTCACTGCCCAAATAAGGGGGAATATTTCTTGATTCTTACGGATTATGAGGAGATTTTCTTCACCATATTTGGTTATGTCGTACGCTTTTACAAGTCCATGTTCAATATAAAAAACCCCAGTCGGGGTTTCGCCAGGTCGTATGATAAACTCGCCTTTTTGGTATGTTAGTCTCGTTCCACGGTGAAAAAGCTTTACTAGTGCAGCCGTTTGTTCTTTAGTGGCTAACATGTCCTAATTATAGCATATTTTGATGGAATACCC
>JBBQYC010000035.1:0-6393 GCA_038209015.1 Saccharimonadales bacterium (SeqCode) | reverse complement strand
GACTCTTACCAAGAGGAAGGACGACCAAAGCACGACTTTACGAGATGGTTCTCAAGGTACAGTTCGCTACCAACCTTAGGTTTCATTCTCGCATCTATTGCTAGCGGTATTTTACTTCAGCTGTTTGATAGTAAATCCTATATACCGATCTACCTGCTGAATCTTATTAGCTCCGCAGCAACCGCTTATGTTGCCGCTACTTTAGTAAGTACTAAAAAAGAGACGGAGGTTGTTGAAGGAAATCCCATTAGCCTACTTAGAAGTAGCTGGAAGACTGTTCGAAGCAGCAAGATACTGTTTTCGTTAGCAATGTTTGGTCTTTTGTCGCTTAATGGCGAGTATTTCCTACGTCAGACATACCAACCATTCTTTCAGCAAGTCGGTGTATTGCCATTATTCATGGGGTTAGTTCTAGCAGTTGGTTCAGTACTTAACTTTTTAGTCATTCGTTACTCTTACAAGCTAGAAAGGTTCATGAATTTAGAGCATATTTTGCTATTGCATACATTGCTACAAGGAGTTCTATTTATTGTACTGGGAGTGCTAGGTCAGCCAGTAGGAGTAGTAATTCTGTTCGTCTTACTATTTAGTATGTTTAATGCACAGAACCCTGTTGTCTCGGACTACGTTAATTCCCGAATTGAATCCAGCCAGAGAGCAACGGTCTTATCTACGATTTCTTTCGTACGACAGATCGGACAAACATTGATACGATTCGTATACGCTATTCTGCTTGGCTATATTGGTGTGGCACACAGTTACAAAATTCAAGGACTCTATTTGATAATTGGTGGCTTTGTAGGCTATTGGCTTCTCGTTAAGTGCGGCTGTACTTATAAAATTCCTCATCATGAGCCTGCGCCGTTACCAATCGAAGTTACGTAAATGAATTATTTTGGGTTTCAATCTCTATCCTAGGGTAAAAAATCAGAATTTTTGAGGGGCGCGGTCAAGCACCACTTTGACGACAAAGTACTTGCCACTAAGGGTATTGATTACTAAACGTGTTCACTAAGCAGTCTGTGAGGTAGTTCACAGGTTAAAAAACCATTGCAGTATATCCTAGAATTCACGATAGATTCGTGTTAAGGAGGGGTATGATGCAAGTGTCTTTTGAGCAAGAATTATCAGCTAGGGTAGCAGAAGGCGAGCCGCCGAAAGGTATTGAAATACTCCAGCAATCCTACAATGAATCAAACCCTGTAACTACATCATTGAATGGAGCGATGGCTCTAGACATCTCCTTGCGCCATACTCGTAATGCAATTGCTACCGGCAGAGATGTAAGTATTCTAGGTGCCCCTTCCCAGGAATTACTAACAGACATTATTTTAGATATGCCAATTGGTATACGTCAGTCACACCCGTTTAACGAGCTGCTATTCAACAAACTAGTTGAAATTTCTGGAATCAGTCCATCTATAATGGAACTAGACCTAATTGAATTTACACGCATCATACAGTCTGCAACCTCTCCGTATAGCACACTGGATTTTCAGCAGCGTACTGAATCTAGCATGAATATTACGAGCTATGTCCGCGCGCTTAGTTTCTGCGCCCAACGCTTAGTCGATTCAGAACTCGATACCCGTAGGCTTGGACACGAAGGGGCGTTTATAGGAGATTTACATCCTGACATTTACAGAGAGTTCATCGATAGAGATTATTTGATGTTTCTTATGAGCAAACAGCGCCACACTGAACTATCAGGGCTCACCGGTCAGGTTGCTCTGCGATTACTGAAAGAAGCGGAGTGGCTTTCAGAGACCGAGCAACAGAAGCTTGGCGCACTTCAATAAGACATAATGGTTCTACTAACAAAACGTACCCTAGGACGTATTCCAAGCGTACGATATTTTTCATGTTACGATGGATAGAATGACAAAAAATACATTGTATTTAATGATGGGCTACCCGGGAGCGGGCAAAACAACTACTGCCATTACTATCAAGAACGTTTCGGGTGCAGTTCACTTATGGGCAGATAAGATTCGCCGGGAGCGATATGGACGGCCATCGTATAAACACTCTGAAAATTTAGCGCTATATGATCATATAAATAAACTTGCAGCCGAACTCCTGGCCGCAGGAAATAGTGTGGTCTTTGATACGAACTTTAATTTTTATGAAGATAGAGAGAGATTACGTCAGATTGCTACCGAACATAGTGCTGACACTGTGGTTATTTGGGTGCAAGTCCCTCAAGATATTGCTAAAGAACGCGCCACCAAAGATGCGCATCTGCAAGATACGCGCGCACTTGGTGATATGGAGCCGGAAGATTTCGAAAGAATTAGTAATAAGCTAGAGAAACCACGAGAAAATGAAACGGTGGTGATCATAGATGGTACCAAGGTTACTGATGAATATGTTGCTGCTAAGTTAGGTATATGACCGCCCGCCATAAAAAGCGTTTAATACATCTGCTTATATCTATAGCATTGCTGGCAATTGGGTACCTGGTACAGAGATATCCAGATACATTCAGCGTAGTGACCACGACTGTCCCTGCGGGCATGTATGGAGTAATCAGCGTTGAAGATGGCGACACAATTGTAGTAGACATGAACGGTACAGATGAAAGAATACGATTCATTGGTGTGGATACGCCTGAAACTCGCGATCCACGGAAACCCGTGCAATGCTTCGGGAGAGCAGCCGGTGATTTTACTAAACAACTCATTGGAAATCAGCCGGTCAGACTTGAGGCAGATCCGCTGAGCACGAACCGAGACCGATACAATAGATTACTAAGATACGTCTATCTTCCCGACAATACTTTGGTGCAAGCGGAAATTATTAAACAGGGGTATGGTTTTGCGTATACCAGTTTTCCGTTTACGAAGAGCGACGAATTTAGACGCTATCAATCAGAAGCTATGCAACAGAACCGTGGCCTGTGGGCATCATGTGAACCTGAAACCAACGAGTATGGCGGCTTCAACAGTAATCCCGAGTAAGACTCGTACTCGACTAACGGACAGAGACAGGTGTAGTACAAGGCGCGGCTGGCGAAGCACGGAACAAGCCGTACAAACAGTACGGTGAAGTGAGTACTGGAGACATTAACGCAGCAATGTGACCGTTAGGCAGACAGTGTCACAAGCTCTGCTTGTGAGCAGGTCTGCCGCCTGTCCGTCAGGTGGCGTTGGGGTTTTTGCGTGGCTTATTGCCGCGTATAAGACGCCCCAGGCTGCGTTTCTTTGTCGTATCATCATAAGAACGTCTAAGCGGCCACAGCATGACATAACCAAGCGTAAAGCCAGCTATTGCAACATGTGAGCCAATGGGTTTCATATTGTGCTTTTCATAACTGCTTTTGAGCATGGTTATGTATTTATAGAAATCCCGTGGGCTGTCGTCATAACGACGCGTAGACATACCGACACGAAGTTTGGGATTATATAAAATGTCATGCCCATCACGGTAGAGGTGAATAGCTAGGTCCATATCTTCGTGAACGCGCGGATCAGAGCAGACATAGTTAGAAATCATTTTCCAGTTATTACTAAGCATGGCCATATTGGTTCCAAATAGAAATGGAAAATTCTTATCAAATTTGTAGAGAGGGTTCTTGAAAGCATGATCAGCAATATAGTTTTTAGGAGCGAGCGGCATGTCATAGAAGAAAGCCGGCCCAGTAACAGCCGCAATTTTCGGGTCTTTGAATGATTTTTTGACTGTTTTTACCCAGTCTTTTGTGAGAATACTATCCGCATCAATGCGTCCGATAATATCGCTTTTTACAGCGTCAAAGCCGGTGTTACGGGCATAAAACACACCTTGTTTTTTCTCAACTAGCAGTGTCACAAAATCATAATTCTTGGCTATAGCGACAGTATCGTCAGTAGAATTATTATCGACGACTATAACTTCATCAGGCTTTTCGGTCTGTGCGGCTATTGACTCTAAGCACTCACGGAGATGATTTTGCTCATTATAAGCAGGAATAACAATGCTTAGACTAGCCACTACGTTCCTTTCACTATTGATGTATTTACTTACTATACAACTTCGTTAGGTAAAATCTAATAGAATCACGTATGATATTAAGCGTAAGCGCGACATATATATGCCACGACAGAAGACTAATAAACACACCAAGAAATCCCATACAGCCAGCAGCGTAGACCTATCATGGAAACAACTGTTACTTACTTTTCTGCGTGAAATTTTGCCTAAAAGACCGTGGTTACGAAAGGTGCTTTACGTATTCCTAGCTGTCTGTCTGCTGATCTTTATCAGTGCCTACGGCATCTCTCAGTGGTATATAGCCAAACATCAACATGAACCACTCGTGATCGGTGCAACCTTCATTCCAGATTATGCCCGGTATTTTGAACTTGACCCCAAGGAAACCTTGCAAGCTAGTATCACAGATTTAGGAATTACCGATTACAGACTCGTAAGCTATTGGAAGAATCATGAAGCTTTGCCTGATCAATATGACTTTAGTGAGCTTGACTGGCAGTTCGATATGGTAGAACAAGCCGGCGGTACCGTGAGCTTATCTATAGGTCTTCGCCAGCCACGCTGGCCGGAGTGCCATGCCCCACAATGGGCAGCTGAATTACCTGATGGCGTCTGGCAACAGCAGTTGAAAGAGTATATGGGACAAGTTATAAATCGCTACAAAGACCGCGATGTCCTTAAAAGCTACCAGCTAGAAAACGAATTTTTCTTGGATGTATTTGGAGTCTGCCCTGATCATAATAGGGAACGGTTGATAGATGAGTATCACTTCGTGAAGGGAATTGATTCTTCCCGGCCAGTAATCATTTCACGCAGCAATAATGCCGTGCCAAGCTGGCCAGTTGGTGAACCGCGTCCAGACATGAACGCCGCAAGTATATATAAACGCGTCTGGGACGGAACACTCACACAAAGATACTTTGAATATCCGCTCCCCGCGTGGTTCTATGCCTTTCTTGCTGGCGGAGCCGAGCTGAGCACGGGGCGAAATACATTCATACACGAGCTCCAAACCGAAGCCTGGTTGCCCCCAACCATGGAAATGAAAACCGCGCCTATTGAGGAACTCAGTAAATCAAGCACCGCCGAACGTGTAGAGAGAATGCTGTATTACGGCCGAGCGACTGGCATGCGTCGTATGGATGTTTGGGGGATTGAATGGTGGTATCAGATGAAGACAAAACGAAATGCACCGGAGATCTGGGATACCGCTAAACATACAATCGCTGAAATTCGGACCGAAGAGGCTTCCCGCTAACGCATAACGGTACTAAGTAAAAATCCAGCACTTTTTATAAGATTATCAGCTGCTGCATGGGTATAGCCGTGGTATTCAAGCACCTTAGTAGGAGTATGACTATATGTTCCAAACGTTTGAATATCTGGTGACATACAAATAACCGACTGCTCGGATTCCAGGGCTTCGACCATATCTGGCACGCAAACCGTAGATTCACCCATACGCCCAACAATGGTTTTAATCATTCCAGTACGTCCAATAGCGAGCAAATTCTTTGTGGTCTGGTCAGTACCAAAGCCTTCCAGTACTGCGAGATTTTCACGCGGATTACGCATATTTGCCATAATGACTTGTCGAGTAATCCTGGCGTTATGGTTTCTGCGACCGGCAGCATCCGTGCGATATATCTGACGAGCCTCAAGCAAGCTATTCACTCCGCTCGCTACCACTTCGTCAAATAAGTCTGGGCCTGAGTTAGCAAAATCTTGTGCCATGGCTTTTTTACCACGCTGGCCAGTTCGTGCTGGGTCGAATGCACCGAGACGATCTACAGCCATAGTCCCCAGATGCTGATTATTAATCAGTTGACTGGTTGTTTCTGCTGCTATATCGGCTCCCATTGAAAATCCATAGAGAACCTGACGAGCATCTGTTGCGCCCGAACCGTAGGAGTTTCGTATACTCTCCATAGCTTTAACTGCTCGGTGAGCATATGGGGAGAACGATCCGTCTGAAACTAATTGACGTTGGTACCGGTTGAGTGGGATTGTCCGTGGATTACTGACTTCAATACCGAACACTGCAAAGCCTTTTCCAAGTACAACAGCTTGTGCCTTTCTACGTACCATCATAGACGGATCATCTATGCTCACGCCATATGGATTGAAGTCATAAATCACAGAATGGGTTTCATCGCTTATAGCCTGGATTGTCTGAGTCCTAAAGCTGCTCTCAGAATCTATGTTCAAAGATGCGTCGGATGTTCCCAAAATAGTGGCAACCGATGCATCAGCAAAGCCGCTATCATGTATTTTTTCGTATGCTATATTTTCGAAGGTATTCACTCTCTTATATTATAGCACGGAATGCAAGTTTTGTCTATATACAGTCAGAGGTATTTGGGGTACTATACAGACATGAAAAAGCCTAAGAATAATGCTTTACGCAACCGCCGTGCTTCG
>JBBQYC010000034.1:0-6435 GCA_038209015.1 Saccharimonadales bacterium (SeqCode) | reverse complement strand
TGGTGACCTCACGGGGAATCGAACCCCGATTGCCAGGATGAAAACCTGGTGTCCTAACCGTTAGACGATGAGGCCGTAATATCTGGTGAGATTGTAAAGTGCCAATCTATTTCTGGCAATCGCCAGGATGGATTAATAATTGTCCTTGCCTTCGGCAA
This sequence comes from Saccharimonadales bacterium (SeqCode), assembly GCA_038209015.1. Lineage (GTDB taxonomy): Bacteria > Patescibacteriota > Saccharimonadia > Saccharimonadales > JBBQYC01 > JBBQYC01. The sequence continues at coordinate 6,277 of JBBQYC010000034.1, read as the reverse complement.
GAGCTGGTGTCCCTGCCTACCGGCAAATGAGGTCTCGTCGATTGTGTGATGGTTTGGTTTCTGGTTCGCCGATGAAACAAGTTGCTCGGCAAACTTGAAAACCAAACCAAGCCATCTCCTCTATGTTTTCCAAACAGGCAAGCCTTGGTTTGAAAAACATAAAATTCAGTGAAAATGATAACACAACAGGGGTAATTTCCCAACCATATATATAGTAAGAAACAACAAACTTGTTTGTTGCAGGGTATGTATTTTTTTGTTTTTGATTGAAGCGGTCAGTCACGATTGCTCAATATAACAGTATTACCGTAGCATATTTCCCTGTTTTACGCTAGTGGTTATCCACAGGCATGCAATGGGCGAGCCATTTCTAGCTCGCCCGAATTACACCCTACGGTTGTGGTTTACTTATCCGCGACGTGATGTTGCGGTTCGGTGAACCAATGTACCTGCAGCGGTGACAGCTGTGAATAATCCCATAACTGCACCTGCGCCGGTCTTAGGTAGTTCTTTTGGTGGTTGTTCAGTTGTAGCTGGAACAGTTACTACACAGTCAGCATCAGACTTAGTTTCAACGTTGTCGCCAACATTAAAGTCTACTGCTACACGGACGGTTTTGTCGCCCTCAGTTTTGAATTCGTAGTCGTACTGTGATCGATCTACTACTACTGTTTCTTCACCTTGACCAAAGTCGTATGTGTACTGCTTAACAGTCGCACCGCCAGAAGCTGATGCAGTTGTCGTAAATCGGTACTTACGTCCACCAAGATGCTTGTACTGTAGTAAGTCACAGCTATACGTAGGAACCTTTGGCTCCTCAGCGGCTGTTACTTTTTTAGTACAGGCGTCATTGTATTCTGTAGTTCCGTCAGCCGTAACAACTTGAGCACGCACGGTGTAATCACCTGCTTGTTCAACGGTCAGAACTGCTACGTTGCCTTGCTGTGCAAGATCAAAGTCGCCGCCGCCTTTTACGTTGAATTTGTAGTCAGTGATTTCAGTGTTAGTAGCTGAAGCTTTAACGGTGAACTTGTAGGTTCGATCGCTCAGCTTAAGCACTTCCAATAGGTCACATGAGAATTCTGCTTTTGGCTCTTCAGGAATTTGTTCTACAACAACTTCGTACACTACGATAACTCGGTCGTCCCAGCAGCCGTACACGTTACCATCGCCAGCAACTCGGCTACCAATTTGAGTTGTGCCGTTTACTGAAGTGTCAGGCAGTGCGTAGAATCCACCGACTGGCTTGCTATACGCCTGGACTGATTTTGGAACCAGCTTCAAACGAACATTTCCTTGACACTGAAGGGTGCCGCTATCGCTTACCGAAGCAGCGTTGCTAGCAGAAATTGTGCTAGAGAAGTCAAATGCTTTGCCGTCACCAAGTTCTGCATTCATAGCAAGTACCGTGTTACGAGCGATTGCTTCTCCGGTGTCATTGTATTCTGGATCTGCACCGTTGTGTATGTAAGTTCGTACATTAAATGCATCGCCTACTGCACAGTCATCATTCAAAGTGCTAATGTAATCACCGTTTGTACCGGCTTTGGTCTTCAAGCGGACAAAGTCTGCTTCATCACCGACACCATTCGGTACATCGTAGAATTCGTTGAAAACAGGCGTTTTGCTTGTTCCCATTCCGCCGTCTGTGTATTGCGTGCGGGCCTGAGCCTGCGTTGCAACTCCTGCGATCAAAGCAACAGCTAGAAGGCTGATACCAAGCTTCGCTTTGGTGGTTCGTAGTAAGTTAGTTATTTTCATTATATACTCCATTTCCTTTCTAGCTTATTAACAATCATCGATATTAGGATCACACTCTTCCATTGGCGGCTTGTAAGGTTCTGCCGTTGTTGGAGGTGAAGTTGTTGGTGGAGGTGAGGTAGTCGTAGTCGTCTGAGGAGGACTGGTGGTAGTTGTAGTCTGAGGAGGACGCGTGGTAGTTGTAGTTTGTGGTGGGTTAGTTGGGGTTGGACCTTCGTCTTCGCCACCATCACCAGGACCGCCAGGACCGCCAGGACCTTCACCTTCACAGCCGGTACTTACGCCATCACAGCCAGGACCGTCACCGCCAGGTGCACCGCCGGTAGTTTCGCCGCCGCCGTCAGAACCGCTGGTTCCTCCGCCGCCAGTACCAGTTGTACGGTTGCCTGTTCGGTTTCCATCACTGTCAGCTTGACCGTCAGCTTCTTGCTGCTGAGGAGTAGTCTGATCAGTTTCACCTTCTTCAGGATTCAATACAGTTGTTTCAGGGCTTTCATCAACTTTAAAGCTGATTTCGCTATCACCTATCCAGGTCTTGATGATTACTTCACCGTCGCCTGTTATAAGGATCAAGTTTGAGATTTCTTCAAGTACTAACTTTTCTTCATCAGATAAGTCAGAGCTGTCGGTAACGTGGTTGATTTCATAACCAGACAAAGCACCGTCTACAGTAACCTTGTTTGATTTAAAACCGCCATTGCCTGCACCGTTGGTACGAGCAACCTTTGTTGCCTGACCTTCAGTGACGACAAAGTCATCAACTTTTTCTAATCCGTTAGGAGCAAGCAAGATACTTGCAAGCTCATCAACAGCTGCAGCAGCAACTTCAGGATTTGACTTATATTGTTCTAAGAGTTCTTGAGTTCGGGTAAAGCTTGAAGTATCTGGCTTATAGATACGTCCACTTTCACTGTGTCCAGCTGGCTCTACAATAAATGCAGTAAGCGCAGCAAGCGCATAAGGGTTCTCACATACTTCATTCATAACGGTCTGAGCCGCTTTGTCATTCGCAAGGAATTCACGGTCAGATCCTTCGCCGTCTTTAGTAAGAAGCGGTAATACTGCTTCTGGGCTGCCAGCATTTTCAAATGCATTATTAAATGAAATGTCAGTCGTAAAACCTTCGGCACATACGTCCGGGGCTTCAACTGCCATAGTTGTGCTGGTGCCATCACGGGGAGCATCTTCTCCGTTGCCACCACCGCCACAAGCTGCTAAAAGCATGCTTCCGGCAAAAACTGCACCGGTAATACGGTTTCGCAGATTCAGTGAGCCAAGCTCTTGGGTTTCTAATCTATTCATAGTATTCTCCCTTGCGTTATTACGCCTTATAAACCAAAACTCTATTTACTTACGTAGTCTATCATGATTATAGCTCTTTGTCAACTACTTTAGCATGTTTTTCGATTAATGCTAATGCTAACTTTTAAGCTGGTCTGCTAGACTCCGCGTCCAATTGGATTTTGCGGTATCAAGACTAACATAGACATCGCTAGATTGCTGTAAGGTATCAGTTATTCGTGCATTTCTTTCTGCAACGGCCTTGGCATATGCTTCTCTTTGGCCGTCTTCAATCATTACCCCACCTGCCCCGGCCTGATAGTTTTCCACAGTATCATTCAACCCGCGTAGTAATGGGTTAGTAATTTCAATAGTTATAACTTGGTTAGCTTTGCCGAATGATTCCAGCATTGCTGACCAATCATGTCCCCTGCCAGTTTCAGCGGTTTGTCTGAAGTCACTTATAACGACTATGCGGGCACGCAGTAGTTTTTTGGCTACCGACTGAGCTCGCTCCATAGCATTTGTAACTGTATTGCTTTCATCAGGAGCTTCAACAACTTCTGATTTCTTAAATAATTTCTTTTTTGGAACCGGTCGTTCAGCATAGTCACTGTAACGGCGTGAAGCACCTAACGAGAGGTCAATGCCAGCACTCAGTACTTGGCGAACACCATGGTCATCTGTACCGTGTCGCATCGGCGCCACTTCCTTGGTCTCGAAACCGTTAGTCCATACCGCACTGACGGGTGATCCGTCGTTGATTGCCATGCGCATTACTGCGTGGGCAGCCAACATCCCAAGTGCTCGGGAGGAATAGTTTTCACCAGGAGTATTTGCATACGCATGTCGCGGCATATCTGACACAACCAGCACATTTGTGCTCTTTTCATCTTCCCATTCGCTGGTCATCCATTCGCCGCTTCGCAGTGAAGCCTGGTAATTTATATGACGCATGTGATCGCCTGGCTGGTACTTGCGTACACCCCGCGGGTCAAAACTTGATCCAGCGCGACCAGTTTGTTCAGGCCCATCAAGAAGTACGCCTAAAGGCAGTTTGGCCTCTGGCAACTGAGCAAATTCGTCAACAGATTGCAAATGCTCATACGACTGAATGTCTACTGGTCGCTGCATATATTCTCCTTAAACTAAGGTGTTTTCTAGTGCGGTTCTGACTACTTGCTGTCGTTCAGCAATAGATTCATCAGATCGCAAATCAATTCTATGACCCATAACAAGCGGAGCAATTTCACGGATATCATCCATGGTTACATGTGCACGGCCATCTTGTAGCGCGCGTGCCTGTACGATTTTTGTCAGGGCCTTCGGTAGACGGTATCCGCCCATAACACGTATATCTGTGCCGCCGGCTTGGCTGCGAATAATCGTCGCTAAATCGGCAATAACATCCATTTCAGCGTCTTTGACTGCAATCTTTCCTGCAGTTCGGCTTATTTCCATAAGCTGCTTTTCATCAATAACATCTTCCAGTGAAGTAGTTTCAGCGGCATGGCCGTCAATTTGCTGGCGGATAGCTGCTTTTACGTCTTCTGTAGTGGGTTCCGTAAATGGTACGACCATACCAAAACGGTCATATAGAGCATCGCTGACCGGGAATGTACCCTGGCCGTTGCCATGTTCGTTTTGAGTTGCTACAACCATAAACGGACGGTCGCCGTTGAGTTTGTACTCATTATTTCCTATGGTCACCTTACCTTCAGCCATAGCCGCGTTTAAGGCGCTTTGTGCCTTGGTGCTCATACGGTTCATTTCGTCGACGAACACAATATTGCTATGGATAGGACCGAAATGAATACGGTTCTCATCATCTTTCAAGCTTGGTAGTTCGTAGCCGATAATATCTGCTGGAAGAGTGTCTGCGACACCCTGTACGCGGCCGTAGCTAAGCCCGGTCACTGTTGAAACTCGCTTAGCAAGCTCGGTTTTACCTGTACCAGGTTCACCTTCGAATAAGATATGCTGGCCTACAACGAGGGATCCGACGGTTAATTCCCGTGGTAGCTCGTTACCAATCATATTGCGGCCAAGCTCGTTGCTCATTATTTGCATTGCGTTAGCTGCATTCTCAATAGCTGTTAATCGTTCACCCATATTATTTCTCCTTCTTTCTCCAATTAATACTGCCCTTGCGTAGTGGCTTGCTTCTTCCGGTTGCCCACTGAAAAACTGAATAAAGTCCTAAGGCCCCAGTTGCATACAAGAATCCATCCCAACTTTTTTCTTGTATTTCAATTGAGTTATTCCGAATAGTCTCTTGCAAAATATCTTCAATTTCGCTGGCTGCGGTAGCTTCAATAACTTCTACATTCTCCATATCACTTAGGAATGATTCATTTACTGCAGCCGATACATCAGCGCCTTCAATACCACTCAGGTTATAGGTACCTTCTGCAGTACCTGTAAGAATAACTGTAGTTGTAGCGTTTTCGTTACCAGTGAGTGCTTCACGTGTCTGGGTCATATCTGAAATGGTGCCGTCGGTAATAATCACCTGGCTCAATTCTGCATTAGGTCCGCTGTTCTGTAGGCCTTGGGCAATCTCAATTGCCGGTGCCAGGTTAGCTTTATCACCTGTGGTTATAGTGTCTACATTCAAGCGAGAAGATAATTCTTTATCAGCAACACCGGCCGGTGCAGTTAGCTCGCTTTCGCTACTAGTAATTATGACGGCTGGGTTTGCTCCATCAAGAAGCGAATCTAATGAACGTGCAATTCCATCAAGGCTGGCGCCTAGTCGGGTTTCGCCGTCGCTCATGTCAGCTGGATAACGCATTGAATATGATCCATCTACTATCACAGCCGTCGTAGCGTTTGGATTAACCGTCTCAGTTTCTGTAATTGGATCGAGCATGTGCGCGCCAGCAGTCATAAGCGCTAGGCTTGTAGCCCCAACGGCTGATATCTTGCGCATATGTGACAGTTTCTTAGGTTTTTCGCTTGTAGCCATTTCAAGCGCAATCGGGTCGGCACCGGCAAGACCGGAATCTGTCTTTGGACTCCGTAAGTGATCGGTACTAAAGCGGTATAACCCGTACAGTCCAGCAGTCCCGAGTACGGCTGCAGGCAGAGTATCTTTCATCATTTCAATATCCCGGAATTCCGGAACAGTGGTGATTTGACTAATAACTTCTTGTGTATAGCTCATAATTACCTTATTTACTGCCATATATTACCATAAGCTTGCTTTAATTGCAAGTGCTTATGCTGATATATT
>JBBQYC010000033.1:0-6718 GCA_038209015.1 Saccharimonadales bacterium (SeqCode) | reverse complement strand
CGCTGAAGGTTGTGATACCGAAGTGATAGAAGGAGACTGCGAAGTAAATGTGTATTCTAATGTTACGAATATTAATGAGGATGGAACGCCGTTTGTTGGAACTCGCGTCACCATTGGAAGGCCACAGGTTCTTGGCGCAAGCACAACAAAAACTGTTCTGGTAAATACCGGAGCTGCCGATATCTGGCGTAATCTTACTGTTGGCACCTTGCTTCTTGGAGCGGCTCTTGCCACACTTGCCTCACGTCAAAAGAAAGGAGGCCGAGCATGAAACGACTAATCGCATCCCTGGTATTTAGTCTTGGGTTAGTAATGGCGAACGTAAACTCGGTTGCGGCCGTAACCAGGTATTGGCAACTTCAAATGTTCGACCCGGCCGTAACTACCAGCCGAACAATAAACATTGAGTATAAGGTAGCCAGCACCATCCGAGAAGATGAATTTACAGTAGAATTACTCGAAAATGGCACTTCAAAAGAAGTAAGAGCTATAACTACTGATTACGGTGATTCTGTAGTATTCAGTGTTGCACTGCCTGCAACCGGCACATATACCTACAAGATTAACGCTACAAACAGCGGAGATGCTACTACCAAGACGCAGAGCCGTACCGTTCAAGTGGCTGATGGCCCTGCCCCAACTGTAACCACTGTGTTTGTAAACAATGCGGCGGCTGATGGTGGTGGGCAAGCTGGTGGTGGCGGCGGTAACGCTGGTGGACAGGGTGCTGGTGGTGCCGGTGCCGTAGGAGCAGCAGGAGCTAATGATGCTGTTGGGCAAGCTGATGGTAATGTCGCCGCTGCTAACACCGAAGATGCTGCTAATACAGACAACCAGGCGGGAAATACGGATGGTTCTAATAACCAAGGAGATGTCCTTGGTGCAGAAGCAGCCGCTAGTACCACAAAGTCGTCCCGAGGTGGGCTATACACTGGTCTCGGAGCACTTGTCCTGGCGGCAGCTGCTGGTTCATATTACTTCTTACGTATACGACCAAGAAACCAGTAAGCACTTGCTTTCTCGAACGGGCAATCTCATGCGACACGCTAGGCGCTGCAATGCAGCAACGAAACTCGTAATAGCGCAAGCTAGGTAATTTCTTCGTATTCCCCTTCACCGATAGGTAAATCGACTGGTTCATCGCATGAAACTAGAACGTGGCGGCGTGTTTTGTCAGTTACTAATTTTCCTATTTTTTGAGCTGCATCAATTTTGCTGCCAACCACTAACTCGGCTGCCATTTTAAATATGTCGTAACTAATCACCTGCTTGTTTTCATAGGCCGTGTCTCGGTATACATCTGGTAATACAACACTTGATTCCACCGTATACGAATCCCTATAAGTCATATGTGAATTTAATATAATTGCGCGACCGTAATTATAAATAATCTCTTGTTCGATGCGCTTGATGTAAACATGGTTATACAGGTTCGGAAACGTCTCAACTGCATCTTCTGTCGTAAATCCTGCTTGAAGTGGAGGAGGCGGCAAAATTTTCTTAGCAGTAATGATTGATAATACTTCGGCGATATTAGTTTCATCAGCAATCATCCCCTCTTTATTTTCATTACCACTTCCAACGTCAATGTGTAGCCCGGATCGCTGTTTAACGTCCGAACCACGGAAATCTTCAACTGTTTTTAAAATTCGCTTAATTTCAAGAAGTGCTGATCTATTTCTAAACGCGAGATAGCCGCTAAAAATTGTAGTCACGGCGTTTGCGCTACGATCATTCAACGGTATGTCATCTGCAGATGCCTCATAAAGATTAATACCTGTAATTTCCTTGCCGTTGCCAAAATCTCGTAAATAAAATGACTGTAATTTGCCTGGGTCTTTTGACTCCTTCAGAGCCTCTATTGTTGGGTTTCCCGTCTGTTTTTTCCAATAAGGTAAACCGTCAAATTGCTCCGGGTGTGGTTCAAATCCTATCAGGCCGTCTACTGAGTAACCTATTAACTTAAGTAAACCCAAAAAGCCTCCGGGATGCGAGCACCCTCCATCAACAATTGTGCCATCTAATGGTACGCCAGCCGATGCCAATGCATCAGCAACAATCACGTCATAATCTGGAGGCTGCAGACCTGGCTCTAAGCACCAATAAACTGCTTGTCGAGCGTCTACACGCGCCTTGCCTTCGGGGGTCTTGTAATTAGTACTCCAATCAAAAAACATATTAGGAGCAGATTCGAAACCAGAGATTTCATTCATATACCACATATTATAGTTAACTTATTGCATTTCTGTCAAAATTATACTAAACACTATTTGAGATTTATCCTTTTTATGAAATAATATACTTATTATGGACTACAGTAGCTCCGACTCTCCGTTGTATGAACTCATTCGAAGCGGTCGCCATTACCAACTACCGAGGGGGCAAGTAGTAAACGCTTTCGATGATGTCGCCAAACTTAATTTGATTGATTCTGGTTACATCCAACGGTACTTAATTACCAAAGAAGGTAATAAGGGTATACAGGTCTTGTACGGACCAGGTGACATATTCCCACTCACCCCAGTATATAAGTCAGTGTTCCAGATGGATATATACAGTGGCCCGGAGGAATATTATTATGAGGCAATGACACCCCTAAGCATTTACTCGATCGCCCAAGAGGATCTGAAGGGTGCGGTTGATAAGAATCCATTACTGTATAAAGACCTTTTTTATGCAGCAGGCTTGCGATTAAATTCATATATCCATCGCCTTGAAAGCATGTCACTACGGGCGGCAACCAGAAAGATTGCTCATCAGTTAGCATATTTGGCAACTATTTTTGGATCCGAGAACAGCCATGGCACAACAATAACTATCCCTCTAACTCATAAAAATATCGCCGACATACTTAACCTTGCGCGTGAGACGGTTACGCTTTGCATGTCTAGGCTCGAAGAAAAAGGCTTAATCGAAGCTGACAAACATATCATAGTCAAAGACTTGGAGAGATTACGTAGTATGAGCCGCTAGACTTTTACTGTGCTGTAGCATACAGCGCTACTACAATGGTGGTAGCAGTTCCATCAAATTGGCAGTCTACACTTGCTACCCCTATTTCTAAATAGTTCTCAGAAAGAATATTGTCCCTATGGCTTGGGCTCGACATCCATGCATCGATAATATCCTGGCTATCGGAAAAATCTTTTGCCAAGTTTTCACCAGCATTCAAAAATGCATAGCCAGATTTCTCAATAAACATCCAGCCGGTTGTGCCATCAGGAGCAGTGTGAGCCCAATAATCTTCTTTACACATATCGGTTCCTTTTAACCATGCAGCACTTGCGAGTGAAGCGTCCCATGAAAGTGATGGTAATTCCCTTTCATTACGCTCAATATTTGTTAAGTCGACGATAGCTTGATCGCTCACAGCAATAATGTGTGAAGGTAAACTAAAAGTGACAGTAGCCGCCAGTAATGGTGCGATTGCGACTGCTCTAATGACGCGCCTAATAATCCCCATAACAAACAAACCCTTTCTCGCATAAAGGATGCTAACCGTAGGTTGTAATAAATTCTAGTAATAAGAGATGGTATTCTTACCTGATCTCTGACGTAACTATAGAACTATTACAGACATACGTCGGTAATGCAGATTACAAAATACATGTAATTTTTATAATAGGACAGCTCTACGAACTACTGTATTAGATGCAAGAGTAGTTGTAGTCTAAGCCTTTAGACACAAACTGCGTAAGTACTACTTTGCCGCCCGAGGTTAGTGGGGTAGCAGTGCATGCTTGTTTTGCGGTTGAAAGACTAGCGCCTCCAGGACGCCAGTTATCTAGACCAATTAAATTACTGTCAGCAGCTACAGCGTTGCCAACAATTTGACTCCACTGCGCGCCAGTAGAATACAGTGCTACGCGCACTCCGATTGAATTGAAGTAAGCGGTCATTCCTTCGAGTACAGCTACGTTGCTTTCGTTGTCAAAGCTCGTACCGCTTAATTTCCAAGTATTCTCTGTTTCAACATCAAGCCACCATTTGTAATATGATGCTGATTTGTTCGGTAGATTAGCGGCGCTAACTGCTGGAGCAAATCGTAGTCTTATGTCTTCTTCAGCACGGTTCCACCCATACTGCCATGCACAGGCAAGCGAATCTGCCCCATCGCAAACGCCTTCTGGATTGGCTGTTAATTTACCTGCCGTGTCGGTGTTGCTATGAGGCCATGATTCAGTATTGAGACCTCCGGGGTTGGCCGTATTTACATATAACTGTAATTTTTCTTGTGTTGTTCCGCCAACTGAGTTATTACCCCATATAAGCTGATCCGCGAGACACTCATTGGTTGTGGTGGCCAGACCGCCATTTACTCCTACAATCGCAAAAGCCTGTCCCGTAGGTAATTTTTCGCCGCATTGTGGCCATGATACATCGATGCCTAATGGTGTTTTTGTTGACCCACCGCCAGATGGCCTAGCAGCACTAACCGCCGTGCTTACCGAAGCAACCGTTAGAATTGATAAAATAAAGCTCGCAAGTATTTTCGTCATAATACCATTATAACAAAAGACTCCTATTTAAGGAGTCGGAGTGATTTTGGGGCGATATCGTAGAGAGCACTGGAATTATATTTGTTAAACTAAGTCCCGCAGTAAATGTTATACCTACTCTTCCCGAACAATTACAGATTTAAACCATTGTTCCTGAAAGTTTGTATACTTTCTGATTTCTTCGTCACTAAAATTAGCTCCCTTTGAACAGATGATGAGCTTATCATCTTCATCGTCTAAACGATGGATGATTGCAATACATCTACCATTGTATGTTTCGAGGGGCTTATCAATTCCAAGTACGTATGCATCGAGTTCAGCTCCATCCGGAGCTTTAGTGCCTGGGACAAAACCATAATTAACAGGGTATATATAGCCGTGCTTAGGATGTTTAGTTCCGAGAGGCCGGTCTATATCAACATCTACAGTTTGGTTTAGGTACGGTAACGAGTAGTCCATTAGATAATCATAGCAAATAAAAAAGACACTAATAGGTGACTTTTAACCATAAACTTTATGGGGCGAGTTATGGGGATCGGTCACCTTCGGCCACCCCGAAACTTCGCGAATGAAAACAAGTTTTCATCGGAAGGTTTCCTTGCAAACTGCCACTGGCAATTTTCACCCACGACTATCGTGGGTTCGAACACACAAATCAAACCAAATTTAAAAACGACCCGCTAGGTCGTTCATAAATTTGGGGCGAGTTATGGGGATCGAACCCACGACCTCCGGAACCACAACCCGGCGCTCTAACCAACTGAGCTAAACCCGCCATATATAATTTCTGCCCATTTCTTAACAGGAGAATTAAACAGGGGTGATTATACTGGAAGTAGCGCGAATATTCAACACTCGAGCCAAGTCATTGGTGGTACTATTACATTAATGTCTGCACTTATAGGAATTACTGCCGGAGAAATTTACAATAGCCATTATGATTGGTCGCCGGTGGTTCATGGTCAAAGCCATACTTATGTCGACGCTATCGTAAGATCAAATGCAACACCTATAATAATTCCGCTCATTCAAAACCAATCTACTTTGAAGGATCTTTACGAGCGTCTTGACGGAATATTATTTGCCGGTGGAAATGATATAAATCCGAAACTATACGGCGAGAGAGCTCATCCTGCTACAGAAATCACTTCAGATATACGCGACTCAACTGAATTAGAGCTTATGCGCTGGGCTTTACAGGATAAAAAGCCCATCCTCTGTATATGTAGAGGAATGCAGCTATTAAATGTTGCCTGTGGAGGATCGCTCCATCAACACCTGCCTGATGTTTTGTCAGTAATTGACCATGAAGCATCGACTCATCAAAAAAGTGGAAAGTATCTAGCCCACCAGCTAACATTAATACCAGACTCAAGATTAGCAATGATTCTAGGTACAAATAACATTGAGGCTAACAGCCATCACCATCAAGGAATAAAAGTACTAGGTGAAAAGTTGATTGCATGCGGCCATTCCGATGACAGTTTGATAGAGGCAATCGAATACAAAACAGACACATTCGCAATAGGCGTGCAGCCACACCCTGAAGCGCTAGAGTACGATGTAGAGCCGAGATGGCATAAGCTATTCGAAGCTTTCATAGATTCATGCGAAAAATAGAAACCTCAAATAGATTCGTAAATATAGTTAGTTTTTTGAATTTTTCTTAGGGGATGAAAAATAGAATAGATATATAAGCTCTAATATACCAACAGTATTTAGAAGCAATAAAGCCCCAAACCAACCCTTTTGATTATTCTGTGCAGCTTTCCATAAACCCATTATTTTAAAAGGCAAGGACAGCAAAAATCCAACCGTAACTGCTCTAAAAAGCGGATCGTTAAAATCATTCGTCATATAGTGCTCCAAATATTTATGATGTGCGGGACTGGATGTTTACATCTTGCGGTGTGCTCGGAGCGAGCTCCTGCGCGCATCCTCGATGATCGAACCTGGGTGTTCGAATACTCACTGCGTGAGTTATCAATTTTGAAAACTACGCCAACGGCATACTTTTCAAAATTGGTGCCCCGGACTGGATTCGAACCAGTGACCTTAGGCTTAGAAGTCCTCTGCTCTATCCAGCTGAGCTACCAGGGCATGATGGTGCGGGTGGGGAGAATCGAACTCCCATCTCAAGTTTGGAAAACTTGCATACTAACCGTTGTACTACACCCGCATAACTTTTGAAATTATAATGTACTCGTCGGAATCGACTC
>JBBQYC010000032.1:0-7004 GCA_038209015.1 Saccharimonadales bacterium (SeqCode) | reverse complement strand
TGGTGCCGGAGGAGGGACTCGAACCCTCAAGCCTTGCGGCATGCGATTTTGAGTCGCACGCGTATACCAATTCCGCCACTCCGGCACGTTAACATTAAACTGAAAGGTTCGAGACTTGATTATACGGGACTCGGTCACCTTCGGCGACCACATTCTGCGGTCCCGACATTGACTTACTTGAAACAAGTTTCAAATCAGTCAAGTGTCCTTGCAATGAGCCACTGGCTCATCTCACCCGAAACTTCACGGTTGAAAACATGTTTTCACCGGAAGGTTTCCTTGAGACATGCAACCGGCATGTCTCACCCTCAAGCCTTGCGGCATGCGATTTTGAGTCGCACGCGTATACCAATCCTGCCTGCCGGCAGGCAGGTCCGCCACTCCGGCATGGACACTACTATATCAAAGATTTAAGGAATTCTTTACCTGTACCAGACTTTAAATATTTTTCTCTTTTACGCGCTTCAATCCTCGTCAGAAAGTCTTCATTGTACAGAAGCATGAAAGGTCAGTATGGTTTAGTTGTCTGATTTTGACCAGAATTATGTTGATGTACACGTCTGTCTAAGTTATTAGTTATGCCTACATAAATGTAGTTTCTTGACTCGCTTTTCAGTGCATGAACATAGTACATACATGTATACCAATCCTGCCTGCCGGCAGGCAGGTCCGCCACTCCGGCACGGTTGACTGACCATCAGCTTAGGTAATCCGTGTGATTATACTATAATGTAACCTGTTAGAGCTACTTAACATCTACCTGATGATAGCGAATTTCAAGCAGCTGTCATGATTTGATACCTTTTTTCTCGCAACAATGTAGACCTGAACGGTCCACAGCGAAGCGAAAAACAGGTAGCAAGTAACAAATCTTGGAATTTTAGCCAACAGGTAGATGTTCAGTAGTTCATAAACCACTATGCCATATAATCCACTTAATAACCGTGATAATCCCGCATTAGACGCTATTCGTACAAAATTGCGTTCTTTGTATGCAAATGAACCTAGTGCCCGTATGGAGCTCGATGACGCTGAAAAGACACCCCATAGAAGCAAGCATCAGGAATATATTCATAACCTTAATAACTCCGGTAAATCCCTCGCTGAGATCCAAGTCGAGTGGCATAATTACTACAAACGGTTACCGGATGACGAGAAGCATGCAGTTTGGCAGGAATTTTATAACCATCATAATCAGTCCGTTCAAACACAACAGCCGCAGCAACCAGCACCCGTACCAAAAGCCGCAAAATCATTCCAGCAAAAAGTCGTAGAAGAAGTCAGGCGACAGTCTCGTACTCCCAAGAATCAACACGTTCAGTCACTGCTATTTGGATTGTCAGCAGGCAGTATTGTCATACTGATATTTTTGTTTGGGTTTTTCAATGAGCGCTTCATAGCCCCCTTTATTACCCCAAGTAAAGTTGTTAGCAGTACGCCGATAATTATTGATCCTGATGAAACGAAAGTCTCTGATGAGAGCAAGGTTATTATCCCTAAAATTAATGTTGAGATACCGGTAGTCTACGATGAAAAATCTATCGGTGAGAATGATTTTCAAAATGCATTGGAGGATGGAGTAGTTCACTATGCGACAACATCCCAGCCGGGGGAAAAGGGTAATGCCGCTATATTCGGTCATAGTAGCAATAACATATTCAATTCAGGCAAGTACAAATTTGCTTTTGTGCTTTTGAATAGACTAGAAGCAGGGGACACCTTCATGCTGCACAAAGACGGCACTCGTTATGTCTATCGAGTATTTGATAAAAAAGTCGTGAGCCCGACCGATTTTTCAGTTCTTGAGCCGATTGCCGGAAAACAGGCGACAGTCTCTTTGATAACCTGTGATCCACCAGGGACCAGCCTCAACCGACTAGTCGTCGTTGGCGAGCAAATAACTCCAAGCCCGTCTAAAAATGTAGCAAGTACTGCTGAAAATAAAGAAGCCGCTGCTCGGGAACTGCCTGGACCAGCCCCTAGCCTATGGTCTCGACTTACGAGCTGGCTCTAATTATTGAGCGTTAAAAGAATATTGATCCGCAGTAAGTCTACCGTATCTTCAGCAGCTTTTAGCTGAAACATTGATTCGTAATCACGGTTGAATATAGGCAGGTAACCTCGATCAGTTTCTATTAACTCTTGACGGTTGGAGCCGTCAAAATCAAAGACTACTGTTTTACCTTCATCAACCGCATATAATCGATGCCCGTCCATCCATGTAATTTTTTGGTTTGGTGCCAGCTGAATATCATGCACATATCGGTACTGTTTCACTTCTTCAGAATCATGAATAACAACTTCTTTAGAACCATGTAGTGAGATGAACCGAGCATTCTGAGAAAATACCGCCGATACTGCGTTCTTTACGGCCATCACCCGCAAAGGTACTGCCTGATTGCGAATACTGTCATTAATCTGCTGAACTGGCTCCTCATACACATATAGCTTCCCGTCGGCAGGGCTACCAGCTACTACATAGAGTGTTCCGTCATATTCAGCTAAATCGAGCATATAAGCTTTTGCGGCTGGGATCTCACGAATTGCATAATCTTCACCATCATCAAGCATGCGAACTTCGACATTTTTTGCATCGTCAGCAATCTGCTTAGCGTAGAGAATGGTTGTATCTTTATATGGCTTGAAACCAGTTACGTTTCTAAGCAGCACAGTAATATCTCCTGTTTCTGAACTTAATTGGGCGATGGTTTTTGATGATGCTATATAGGCATAGAATTCATCCGCACGCTTATCACGAAGCGTTATGGATGTTATTGGCAGGTCTGGGTATAGTTTAGATACATTTATACTAGAGAGCGGCTCAGCACGATCAACCACTATAAATTCGCTGCCACCGGACCAGACATGATTGATTAGAATATGCCTGTTATCTGTTGACCATTCAGCATCTTTGAATGTATGTTTTTCACCTGTCAAGGTAAGTGTGTCGGGCGGGAGTGTAATCTGCGTACGCTGAGTAGTTTCTTGGTTTAAATCGTACATATCAAACGTACCAAGCTCTCCAGGCTGACTCACTAGGTACCACCGTCTATCCGGACTCTGCGTAGCAATTTCGGGTTGCTGTTCATATGAAAAGATAGTGGTAGGTTTTAATTCAACGGGGAACATGAATGCATAGACCAGCTGCGCGATACTACTGCCTTCCAATATAAGGGAGCGAGTCCATGGCCGATATCCTTCCCGTTCGAGCTTTATATCGTACTGGCCTTCGGGCAAAGTGAATCTGCCCTTGGTTTGACCCTTCGACTGTCCATTAATGGTTATGTTGGCAGGTTCTGGATGCGTATCTACTACTATTAACCCTTTGCGTATAACTTCTCCAGTTTTCGGGTCAATATCAAAACCAAGTGTAAAAATAACGACCAAAAATGTAGCAATAGCTAGAGCTAACCCCATAAGAGCGTAGCCAATAAAAAGCTGGTACTGCTTTTTTCTTTTTTTAGTCGGGTTTAAAAAATCCATATATTATTTCGGGCGACCGCTTGCATCCACTGATGTATCGGTTTAAGATACATAGTACTGAACTAAAACGCTAATGTCGAGGATACGTGGGCACTAAGCAAACCATTGAATTAAACGGAAAACAGTATGATGCAAGAACGGGTAAAATCTTGTCTGTGACTAAGACACCCTCTGTTCACTCCAATACAAAACCAGTAAATATCCTTATGAATAAGGGTACGAGTATTGATGGCTTTTCTAGAAAGCAGTCTCATCCACCGCGCAAAGTAACCCAAGTACCGGCTCATAGAAGTGTCAGTAAATCCCAAACCCTGAAACGAACTGCTGTGAAAAAACCGCTCCACCCGAAAGCCGTAAAAACAAATCTGCCTAGTATTACTGCGACAGCCCAGGCTCCAGCCATCGACATTCAAACCCCGGCTTTTTCCATTCCAGAAGAACGTTTAAAAAGGCTTCACACAGTCAAGAAGAGTAGTAAAATTTCTCGATTTACGGGCACAATTACGACACCGACTACGGCCAGTCATACCACGTCACACGTTACTAATCATAAAAATGATCACCTTCCAGCAGTCAAAGCTGTCAGTACTGTGGTAGGCACTACGGCACCAAAAGATATGTTCGAACAAGCTATCGAAAAAGCAGATTCGCATGCAGAGGCTCATCCGGCTAAAAAGTCTGGCAAGTCATCTGTAGCGAACAAACTCCGCGTGAGTTCACGAACCCTTAATATAACTGGGTTTGTGGTGGCTGCTTTATTATTCACAGGTTATTTTGGGTACAACAATATGCCGAACATATCGATGCGCCTTGCGGCCATGAACGCAAATGTTGAAGGCACAATACCCGCATATAAACCTTCCGGCTTCAGTCTCAACCGAGACATACAATATAAACAGGGTGAAATTACACTGAGTTTTATCAGCAACTCCGACGAGCGTCAGTTCCATATTACTCAGACAGCATCGGGCTGGGATAGTAAAGCACTCCAGCAAAACTTTGTAGCAAAACAAGAACATGTGCGCACCATGGAAGACAAAGGAAACACCATCTATATGTATGGGAAGAACAACGCAACCTGGGTCGACGGCGGCGTATGGTACAAAATCGAAGGCAACTCACAGCTCAATAGCGAACAGCTCAGCCGAATCGCCAGCAGCCTGTAAGCGATGAGAGGGGAACATCCCCTCTCATCGCGCCGGACTCTGGCAAAGCCAAAGTCGCGGGCTGCCCCCTTAGCTATTCGGTATTGTGAAAACAATTGGAATAGTTTATTACCTCTGTTTATGGCATACTAAATACTTATGAATACAACCGTTCGCACCCGTTTTGCACCCAGTCCTACCGGTTTGCTGCATGTTGGTGGCATTCGTACCGCTCTATTTGCCTGGCTCCTAGCGCGCCAGCATAATGGCCAGTTTATTCTACGGCTTGAAGACACCGACCAGAAGCGCGAGGTAGAAGGAGCAGGGCAGCATATTATGGACTGTCTACTAGCGCTCGGTCTCGATTACGATGAGGGACCGGATAAGGGCGGTGATTTCGGACCATACAAACAAAGTGAACGGCTGGATATCTACAAGCAATGGGCTCAGAAACTTATTGATAGTGGCCGAGCGTACGCCGACCCGTATTCGCCTCAGGAGCTTGATGGGTTTCGCCAGCAAGCCCGGAATGAAAAACGACCGTTCCTCTTCCGTCATCACCGACCTGAAACCCCACCGGAGTGGGACGGTAGCACGCCACTGCGTTTTAAATCTGAACCTTGTGATTACACATGGGTCGATGCAGTTATGGGGGAGATGCACACTGGTCCAGAAGTAATTGATGATTTTATACTTATAAAAAGCGACGGCTATCCAACGTATAACTTTGCTCATATTATTGATGACATGTTGATGGAAATCAGCCATGTTATCCGCGGTCAGGAATTCTTGGCTAGTATGCCAAATTATTTGAATTTATACGAAGCACTCGGGATTAGTCGGCCAATCTTCGCTACCATGCCGCACATCATGAACGAAGCCGGCAATAAAAAACTCAGTAAGCGTGATGGAGCCAAAGATGTCCTGGATTATGTACGCGAAGGCTACCCGCCGGAAGCACTCGTAAACTTTATTGCTACTATGGGCTGGAATGACGGGACTGAGCAAGAAATTTTCTCGGTTGAAGAACTGAAGCACAAATTTTCGCTGGACAGAGTTCAGAAAAGCGGTGCACGTTTCGATGAAAGACGATTGCAGTGGATAAGCGGAGCGCATATCCGCCACATGCCGCTTGATAACTTATTTGATAACGTTGCAGCTTATTGGCCGGAAGAGGCAGCTGATGCTACTGATGAGTATAAAAAACAAGTGCTGGCTCTAGTACAAGAGCGGCTGAAACATTACGATGAACTTCCTGAACTGACCCGCTTCTTCTTTATTGATTTACCCGTCAACCACGCACTTATCAGTGAACATAAACAACTCAAAAAACTAGAAGCGCTAGAGCTAAAAGCACTGTTGAAGGAAGCCAAAGCAGCAATAAGGCAGAGTGATTTTTCTGCTGAAGATTTACAAGAGCGACTAAATCAGCTGCTGGAACAGACCGGTCAGAAGCCAGCCGTCTTATTCAGCCTCATACGCATCGCCATCACGCAAGCTCCGGCAAGCCCCAGCCTGGCAGAAACCATGCAGGTTCTAGGAAAAGAGCTCACTATGATGCGGTTAACCGTTCAATCGTCAGCTTTTTGATTGGATTCTCGGTTAGGATGTATGAGATTAGGGTCATATACATTAATTGGAGGTGTCACGTTTTGTGTTACTTGATAACTATTTGTCTTTTTCTTACCTGAAAAACTCCATATTATACCCCCTATAAAAATCCCGGGTACTCCAATAACTAAAAATAAAATACAGAAGGTAAAGACATGACTGCTTGTTATTTCTATAAAACCAGTTAAATGCAGTGCCAATAATAGAAGAAAAGCTGCGGAAGGTATAAAGGTTAATAATAAGATTCCATATAATGGTCTCTTCGGTCCAACACTAAAATCTGGCGCAGTAACTATATTATCATCAGCGACTTCTTGTATGGATTTACCAAATAACCAACAAGGTATGATAGAAAAAATTATCAAAACAAGAAAGATTTGGGCGACATCATGCGCTATACCTATAGGTCCATCAGTGTGACCTTTTTGTCGAATGACTCCACTAGTAATAACTACAGCGATTAAATCTAATATAAGAAGGAAAAACGGCAATATTTTTATCAGAAAACCCTTATCAGAATTAGTCATTAGCCTTATTGTATCAGCTAATAATCAGTTGTTTTGCTATAATCAAGCTTATGGTAGAAAAAAATCGACCGGGTAAGAACCGGCCGAATAAAACACCTGGTGCAAAATTATCAGACGCCCCAGATGAAGTCATGCTTCCGAATACTATTAAAGCGACTGAAAAAACTACCGGTGGTGAATCATTTTTGACCAAAATCAAGCTCGCCTTTTTACATTTCGGC
Source organism: Saccharimonadales bacterium (SeqCode) (assembly GCA_038209015.1). Taxonomy (GTDB): domain Bacteria; phylum Patescibacteriota; class Saccharimonadia; order Saccharimonadales; family JBBQYC01; genus JBBQYC01. Next base: position 17 of record JBBQYC010000032.1, on the reverse strand, counting down.
GACACATTTGCAAACTT
>JBBQYC010000031.1:0-7068 GCA_038209015.1 Saccharimonadales bacterium (SeqCode) | reverse complement strand
CCCCTGAGAATCCTGTCAGTGATATTTATCTCACTTAGATGGTGTTTAGTATCACCTCACTTGATACCCTGTTCGGGTACTATGAAGTTACGAGGAGGTGTATATGCAAACATTATTTAATGTTCGGAAACAGTTGCAAGCCATAGGGGATAAGACACTTGTGTTTAATCAAGCAGAACGCCGTGAACTTACAAAAATATTATTCGATAAAGAAAAGATTGAGCACGTCCTTGACGGTCGTTACAGTGGTGGATTTGCACTACTTGTTGCTACAGACAGACGAATATTGTTGATTGATAAAAAGCCATTTTTCCTAACCATGGAAGATGTACGATATGACATGATTTCAGACGTAATGTTCAATAATCGACTGCTAAATTCATCGTTACTAATAGGTACTTTCAGTAAATCAATTACTTTCATGGCTTTCAGCCAGACTAAGATCCGAAACATGACGTCGTTTATACAAGAAAAGGTCATGGACTCTAGGAACGGACACCATGCACCGAGTGACTATATGCAGCCGGAACCCCAGCCAACTGAGTCGATGGGGGCCTTCGGTTTGCCGATTAAACGTCCCATGAACCGAAATCCTTACAATACACCCGTCATGATTACGCGCCGAGCATCGAAACATTTCTAGTTGTCCGGTATGCTTGTTAGAATAAGCATATGTATTTTAAGAGCAGGGCAGATGCCGGCAGGCAGCTGGCTGATAAATTGCAATCATATGAAAACCAGCTGTGTACTATTGTTGCCCTGAGTTCGGGGGGGGTAATCATTGGTGCGCAAATTGCAATGAAGATTCACGCCAGTTTATTATTTTTAGTAACTGAGAAAATCACCCTGCCTGGCGAGATTGAACCCCTTGCATCGATGACAAGTACAACATTCACATTCAACTCTATGTTTAGCCCTGGTGAGCTGGAAGAATTTTCTACGGAATACTACGGCGTTATAGAGGAAAAGCGCAGAGAGCAACAGCACCGTATTAATATGTTGACAAGTGAAGGTGCAGAAATAAATCCGGACAGATTGCGTGGCCACACAGTTATCCTGGTATCTGATGCTCTGCAGACGGGAATCTCAATTGATGTAGCGATGGATTATTTGAAGCCGCTCAAGCTCAATAAACTTATAATCGTTACGCCGTTAGCAACTCCTAAGGCAGTTGATAAAATGCATCTTGCGGCGGACGAGATTTATTGCATTAGCGTTGCAGAAAATCTTTTGGATACAAATCATTATTACGACGACAACACCGTACCAGATCAAACTGGGCTTATGAAAATTGTTCACAATATCGCCCTTAATTGGGCAGTGTAGTTTACAAGCCGCTTGCGCTTCTGTTACTATGAGCGTAGCGAAAGCTAATAAAAACAACTAAAAAATAAAATCTTATGTGGCAACCAACAAACGCACACTATGTGTATGGCCGTAAAAATAGCCATACCACAGTTACGGTAGGAATTCGGTACGCAACTCTTATTACTGGGGTGATAGTGCTGATTTTGGCCGCATTTGGTCTTGGTAGAGTAAGCACCGCTGCGCCACAGGACGCTAACTATGAGCTGCCAGCTGTTGCGCTTCCGGCCACACAATTAAGCGAGTTAAAAGCACCGCCGATTATTAATGAAGAAGTTGTAGCTCGTGATATTGATGCATTTTTAAAAGATAAGAAAATCGATAAACAGCTAAGTATACATGTCAAAAGCCTAACAGATGATAGCGAGGTCTCTGTAGGTGATACTCATGAGTATAATCCCGCCAGCCTGTATAAGCTGATGCTACTACCTGTTTTATTTGATAGATACGACTGGGATGATTTCAAAAAAGTACAGGTGAATAACCAGGAACTTGGATCGTGCGTAGATGCAATGCTGGTGCGTTCAGATAACTGTAGCGAGGATGTAGTAAAGCAGCTGTTCGGTTGGCAAGCAATTGAACAAAAAATGACGGCATTAGGCTATCCATCACTGCGTATAAATGATCAGGGCGGGATGAGTATCAATGCCGCTGAATTCAATAGGTTTATCGGCGACCTGTATAACGGCAATATCCTGACAGAGCAACAGCGACAATATGTTTTCAAAAATCTCTCTCAGCAGGTGTATAATCGTGGGATACCGGCTGGCTGTACAGACTGCAAGGTTATGAATAAAACAGGTGACAATGGCGTGCGTCACGACAGCGCCATCTTAGAAGCTGATGGAAACGTCTATGCAATCACCATCCTTACAGATGGTCTGAGTTACGCGGAAATTGCTGAGTTAACTAAAATCACTATGCAAAGTGTTCGCTCTAGCCAATGGATTACGCTTTAGAAATCAGCAGTAGAACGAAATATTATTGCCATCTACGGCATCATGCTAATTATTAAAACGGAACTCAACAATATCATCTGGCTGCACAACGAACTTATGAGACACCCATTCTGGGTTTCTCATCACGCCAGGCAAAAAATGTGATTTTTGCTTGGGTTGCTCTTCCCACTCAATTATTAAAACGGAACTCAACAATATCATCTGGCTGCATGATGTACTCGCGGCCTTCTGTACGCATTTTGCCGGCCGCTTTGACAGCAGTTTCTGACCCGGCAGCTATAAGATCCGGGTATGAGACTATCTGTGCTGCTATAAATCCTTTTTCGAAATCCCCGTGAATTACGCCAGCTGCTTGCGGGGCAGTGGAGCCTTTACGAATCGTCCAGGCACGGACTTCTTTGGGTCCTGCAGTTAAGTAGCTTTGCAATCCTAGCGTTTCATAGGCTGCACGAATAACTTGTAGTAGTCCAGATTCCTCCACGCCGTAACTCTCTAACATTTCCGTGCGGTCAGTTTCATTGAGCGACTGTAGTTCATGCTCGAGTTTTGCGCTGATGAACAATGCCTGACTTGGATGAACTAATTTCTTTAATTCATTCGTTTTCGTTGAATCAGCTAGATCTTCATCGCCAACATTAAAAAGGTAAATGACTGGTTTAGCGGTCAGTAGCTGCAAGTCTGATAAGTCATTTAGACTTATTTCTGTAGCACCGTGAAGCGGTTGTCCGCTATCCAGCCATTCGTACGCCTTTTGGTAGGTATCTGCAATTGCACGAAGTTTAGGGTTTGCTCGGGCTTCTTTCTCTATAGCTGCTTTTCGTTTCTCTATGGTTTGCAAATCTGCTAATACGAGCTCGGTATTAATAACGTCGATATCTTTAGAAGGACTGTGATCAGAATCAACGTGTGTAACGTTGCTGTCCTGGAAAGCCCGGACAACGTGAACAATAGCGTTGCAGGTACGTATATTTGCTAAGAATTGATTACCTAGTCCCTCGCCCTTACTGGCTCCGGCCACGAGTCCAGCAATATCAACGAATGTTACGTTCGCAGGTATAACTTTTTCTGATTTGTATAATTCCTGTAGTGTTATGAGCCGTTCGTCGGGGACGGGAACAATACCGGTGTTGGGCTCGATAGTCGCAAATGGATAATTTGCCGCAAGAATATTATTATTGGTGAGCGCATTAAACAAAGTACTCTTACCAACATTCGGCAACCCGACGATTCCAATACTAAGCGATGACATGGATCGATACTATCACAAACTACCGATGTTATACATTGCTATTTACTACGACAATGCTTAAAATTTACATATCATGAAAAGAATATGGATGAAAAAATGATATTTAAACAAAGTTTAATTGCAGACGTGGCTTTGTTTTCTTTTGCGGTTGCGCTGTCAAATAATTGCTCAGCTTGTTTGTGCTCAGGACGCTCAAAAATAGGCTCAATCAAGACAGGAATAAGTAATGGAGCCAGATAAGCAAACCCAGCCCGACGATTCTTTAGCCCCAAAGCAACCAGTTATCGATACGAGCAAACTGTTTCAGAAAGACGAAGTAGCCATCCCAGCTACTAAAATAAGTCGATTTAAGCTGACTCGGAAACGACTAATCGTCGTCGGCATCACTCTCGTGTCTATACTAATTGTTTCTGGCGTGGTTTTTGCTCAGCAAACAAAAGAAACCAGGCAAACAAAAACAAGTGTTGTACAAGAAATTGATAATAACTCGATCAGTCAAGACACCTCAGATAATCATTCAGTTGATAGTCAACCCCCACCCGACGAAACTACTACTGGCAGCTCATCTTCGTCCGATACAAGTACACCATCCACGACAGGCGTAAGCGGCTCTTCTGGTTCTAACGGCTCACCAACCCCACCAAGTTCTAACGATGGGGGGAGTAATACGTCCACAAGCCCCAAAACCTATGATATAAGTTATACAAACAACTGTTATAGTCCGGGGAGTATCACTATAAAAAAGGGTGATACGGTACAATTTACCAATAATAGTAGTCGGGATATGTGGCCAGCTTCCGATAGCCACCCAAGCCATACAATTTATCCCGAGTTCGATGCGTCTAGCAGTATTGGTGCAGGTGGAGTTTATTCGTTCACGTTTACTAAAACCGGTAGCTGGGATTATCACGACCATTTGAAGCCCAGCTGCAGAGGTATTGTTATTGTCCAATAATTGCTAAGTCATCCATTTTCAATTGAAGAAATTACCCAGCAAGACGAAGCAATAACGAAAAGCCTTTCAAACAAGTGGATTCTTTACGCCTATTAATTCTTTTGTCTCTAGTAATATATTTGTCGCAGTAGCCCAGTCTACCTATATCAATCGGTGGCATAGTCAGTTTGAGCTCAAAAGGCTGTTGTGTTACGCAATATGTGTACCAAGTTAGGCTGCACAAGTTGGTTTACAACCTGATACCAAGAATATAGTTGGAAACGAGTCCGAATTCTATGAATTATCTAACTACAAGAACCTAAACAACAATTAATGCCGTATACGCTCTAGAAGGTAATTGCCACGTATGTACCAACAATAATAGAAATGAGGACAAGAACGATCTGGGTTGTAGCTAAAATAGTGGTTGATCGAATGAGTCTACCCATCTGCCGGTTGAGCTGTTGGTTGCCTTCTGCATGTGCGCGCAGAGCAGAAATCATCTGCCCTTCCTTTTCGATATCGAGTTCTTCCTGTTTTTTAAGCTCCTCGATAATTCGAATAAATTCTTTTTCTGTATGATGTAGTTCTGCCCTAACTTTATCGACACCCATCATGGCTACTTTTTACCCGCCAGCCAGCCGATAGCAAATGTAAGCTCGGCAACGGCAATAAGTTTTGCCGACTTTACACGTTCATAATGTGCTTCAACATCAATATCACCCGAACCGTCTGCAGGATTGTTTATATTTATTTCACTCATCCGGTTAGAAATCCTTTCTTTTTGATAAGAGGCTTTGTGTGATTTTTTTTTCGATATACTCTGCAAATTTCTAACGGGACTCATAATTAAGTTGAACTATGGCACTTTGCGTAAGCAAGTTCAAGTTTTTTATCTTTTGGTTAATAAATAATATGTAATTATTTTAAAGTTAGGTTGAAGACATGGTATATTACCGGTAAGCATAACTAACAAGGGTGATACATGAAACCCAATTTTTTCACCTCACTCATTAACCTCGTATCTATAGATTTTCGTTTCAAGATTATTCGTGTTTTCACTATTGGATTGATTGTAATTACGCTACTTGGTGGGGTAGGGGCGTTGGTATATAAGTATTCTGGATGGTTCAATCGTACTGAATCTGATACGTATTTAACCCAGCAACAAGATGAGGCAAAAGATTGGCTCAAAAAAGCTAAGCAAGCTGACTCCACAGAAGAGAAGCTTAAGGCGTACCAGAATGCTGCTTCAGGTTTGAATAGTACATATAACCATGATGAACTCGTACCACTCATTGAGAAATTACGCAGCGAGACCCCTAAAGAAGATTCTCAATATCCTTTTGTTTTAAAAGCATTAGTGGATGCATACTTCGCGAGCGGTAATATTGAAGCAACAGTTAATACGCAAAAAGAGCTTCTCGATTTGTATGACTCTGACGTGTATCCTTCGATGCCCTACAGAAAAGAGGATGCATTGACAAAGTTAACCTATTATCAAAACCAACAAAAAACCGCGCCTGATTTGTCTATCCCAGACCCCAACAAGGCATATGGTAGATGAAATTATCCAAATTCTTAGCACTGGTTTTGGTCTTCGCAGGCAGTTTCTTCCTTATCAATGTACTAGAATCTGAAACTGTGTCGGCTGCCTGTTTCGCCCCTGTTAAATACTCAGGTAGCATTTATAGATTTGGCATTACGGAAGACGGGAGTCAAGAGCCAGGTACATTAACCCCAGTTCAGAATTGTGTATTTTCCCCAGGTGATTTAGGATTGGCGGCAAATGAGCGAATTGCGGAAGTTCGAATAGGGTCGTATGTAAATAATGGCGAATGTTTATCGGGTGGGTGGGAGCCGACTCGAGCCCCGTATGATTATGCGGATTGGTTAGGTGAGTGTGCGAATCCAAGTAATAACAACCCGGTGAGGGGGAGTAACTACAATAACCGAAAATTAATAGGCTATGTGGACGACGGAGTTATTATTAATTTCCCTGACGGCAGTCAACTCTGCAGCTCATTTCCAGCGGATGGCTGTACTACGCCAGATTATAATGCGGATTTGAGTACTTTCACGCCACGTTCTGCAGGCTTTTTAAAGGATAGGTTTAAGGCAGTCGGATCAAGCATTGGCGCCCCTAAAAATTCAGACGGGTATATAACCAGTCCTTTTACAATCGGGTTTCGTGCAAAACAACAGTATCTACCAGGTTTTATGGTTTGGTTAGCTCTTGATGTCAAAATCGTAACAATAGACGAGCCAGAGATTTCGGAATGGAATTGTGAAAATTTTCCTAGTTTTGGCCGTTACCAAACGCTTGATACATCACCAGCTCCGCCGGACGGTCCATATAGTACATCTGGGGCTGCCGGGCCTGGTAATAATGGAACATTCAATGAACAAACAGCCCAACAGGTTACAGCTGTCTATGAGCAGCATGGTAAGACTATAGACTGGGCTCCAAAAGGAAGAACAACTTCTGCTATCAAGGCGGATTACTTACCGATGCTTGAATATCCTTACGATACTCATACGCTAACTCACGACGTTATTAT
>JBBQYC010000030.1:0-7812 GCA_038209015.1 Saccharimonadales bacterium (SeqCode) | reverse complement strand
ATTGACAAAAAGCATATAAAATGCTAATGTATAAGTGTGATAGAACAAAAATTAACACCTCAACAAGCAGAAATAACACCAGGTAACCCTGACACATTGCTGCATCATAACCAGTTGCTGATTTCTGCGGAACAAGAATGGTGCAAGCCCGAAGATCTTAAACTACCAGGATCCCTGCCGACAGGGGAGCAGCTAAGAGTTTTAGGCATGTTTACTATTGACGAAGACAATCCTAAATACGCTGCAATTATTAAGACAGAACATCCGTATGGCTCTGACAGCAGGTATTATGTCTGTGGTCTTAAACAGGGACGACGGGGTACATTAACTGCGAATACCGAGCCTTTTTTGCCACTAACTAATAAATCGACACCATTTGGCCGCACCTTTACCGGCCAGGGCAGCAGCGAAGAGATTTGGCCGGGTGAATCGTATAGCGACACGGTGTCACGCAGTCACATGGAGCTTACTGCGACACACCAAGGAGTTATTATTAAAGACATGTCGACGAACGGAACAGCGGTTTCTTATCGACCATCTACCGAAGACCACAACCGGGCTACTGAAGATATTGCTTATGAAGCAGTACATACCATGCGTGCCGAAGAACATGCCAAAATTATGGGGATGCTTGATGTAGAGGGTCGCAATGCCTTCGGGCGTGAGATTATCAGTCGTCACACCACGGACCCAGAAGGTAAAGTCGATATACGGTCGTGGCAATCTGGGGGAGAGGCGATTGTAGTTGATTCGCTCAAAGACCCCGAGGCGTACCAGGAGATGTATGAAAAATTTCAAGAGATACTTGGCGCAAAAGGAGCTTACACCGAGAAAGACGTCGTAGAAGCAATTTATGACACCGTTTCAAGCACAATGCAGTATGATTTAGCGTTTGTGGATACGCCTCCAGACGGTATGGATCAAACGCATCGTAAGGTTAATTTATCGTACTATCTTGGCAGTGGACGTGGGGTATGCCGCCATATGGCATTGGCGTGTCAGTGGCTGGGATCTGAAGCCGCAAAATCCAATCCTTTGCTAAAAGGCGGATCATTTACGACGCCAGTTAACCAGAGAAAATCTGATAATGCTGCGCACGAATGGGCGCGATATACGAGCGCTGACGGCAAGGTTTATATTCTTGACCCAGCTCAGAAGTTTGTCGGTACCCTCGAAGAATCTGTGAAAAATACCTCTGGAGACAAATGGGAATATTTCTCAGATGAAGCAGAGAAATTAAGATATATGCAAAAAGATATTGGTAAAAGCACATTGAAACTACACGGGATTGCTCGAAAACTATCACGGGGAAGGTGACAGTGCGTAAGTCAGCTATTGACAAATATTAGTAATCAGGTGTAAATTATATACAGTTGTTAATACAGCCGGAGGGTTCGCTCTTCGGCTGTTTTTATTTGGGAGTTTTTATGGCTGAGCAAGGACAACAGAGTATACGCATTGAATCATCCCAAGGTATGGGATGGAAGCAGAAAGGTATGTTTGTTGGTGCCCTTGGCCTGGCAGCAGCGCTGGCCGCAGATAAGATTGGTTTTATCGATATACCTCTTCCTGTCGTAAATGTTGACACGAAAGTCAAATTCGAGCGAGGTGAAGTAGAGAACCTGAAAATAATTCTGACCGGCAATATCTGCCCGGTAACCGTTGAAGGTGAGGTCGATACCTCTCTTACGGCGAAGCAAAATATACAGGTTGGAATTGCTGGTTTTGGTCCTACAAAAACTCTGACTGTAATGAATGGGAGAGCTCACATCGAGGGAGCAGTGGAAGCTTGTACGTTAGGAGAAAATACGAAAATAGCCCTAATAAGAGTGGTCGATAGTGAGACCGAGCAAGCCGAATACGGCATGAATATAACCGTTGACGGAGTATTTGCGCATGGAGCTCGAGTAACTAACTTGGGTCAGCCGGACACAGTCGAATGTGGTATGACAGGACTGTATGAGTTTGCCGATATGTTGGATGATATCGGGGAGGAGACTATGTGCGGCTCGCTTCAGAAACTTGGCGAGCAGGCCATGGAGCAGGCAATTTGTTTTCCAGCGGCTAAAGCTGCATTCAAAACGGGATTCAAAGATACTATTATAGGAATATCCAACCAAGTTATGCAGGAGCTTGGCGAGCAGCCAATTCAGCCGGAGCAGGTCACAGTTACGATCCATGAGGAGCATACTACTACTGCGGCCACAGATCCTGAAGCGGTGGCGAAAGAACTAATTGATTCTAAGAATGAACAGATGCCAGACGGAATCACATTCGCTCTCGATTCTGTTGGATGTGGCCAGACGATTATTCAGAACGATGCAGTTGAAAATGATTCAATAAAAATAGTGTCTGGTGACAAGTACCAGGTGGAAAAAGTCGATTCAGTAAAGGGCGAATAATGAGTGTAAGGATACGGGATCAGCCGAAACATTTGAAACCTGAGGTATTGAGCGAACAGGGGGAAGCACAAATACTACGTGTGGAAGCAATATATGACGGAGTTGAAAATGGCCGCCGGCCAAGTATATTCATGAAGAACCGTCAGCAAATCAAAGCAGCAATTCGGGCTGCAACATCTCAAAATATGACAGGTCAAGAAGCGCTGGCTCGACTCGGTGAATTTTATCCGGAAGCAGACATCCAGGCCAGTATACGTCGACACCGAAAACAAAAATTAAAAACTCGAGCTGCAGCCGTGGCAGCAGCAACTACAGCCATATTCGCTGTGCAAAATGGTGGTATTGAAGCGGCGGAGGACGCACGCATCGTACCGGGTACTGTCGTAGAATTAGAGATAACAGCCCCGTCTACCGCATCAACAGAAACTTCAGAAGCGACAAGTAGTATTACAACTACGACTACTTCAATCACTCAACCTGCACCAATAGCTGCCATGCCCCAAAGTATTCAGACTGCTGCAACTCCATCGACTTCTACGACGGTTGCAGGCGTAAGCCATACTCCATTCAATCAGCGCAGTTTCGGTACTGTCGGGAGTATTATCGTTGACGAAGCTTTTTCACTGGAAGTAAAGCAAATAGGTCAAGTCACAAAAGATGTTGATGTAGCAAATAAAACGGAGCTATACCAATACGTCGATACGTTAGCGGCTTATAACGGGATTGATAAAGACACAGTGCAAGTGGGCCAAAGAATCAGTTTTCAAGATTGTCCGGTTAACGGTGCAGTCATACGGGCGGGAGACAGTGCCGGGCTTTTTGCTGAGAGAAATGGGTTAGATGAAATAAAAGTTCATGAATTAAATAATGGTAATCTGCAAGTCGTAGCCGGATGGTGCGGCAGGGTTGCAATCGGATAAAGGAGCACAGATGTACAAAGGACAAAATGAATTAATGGCAACCGCACACGATATAGCTTTACTGGCTTCAGAAGCACCGCAACAGGGCATACCCGGTATGAAAGCTATGGCTACGGTTGCACTGTCAAGTACGGCAGTTATGACGGCAATGAGTGCTTCTCCAGCCTCAGCTAGCGAACGAATAATTGCATCAGGAGATACATTAAGTGAGATAGCCGCAGAAACAGGACTATCAGTAACCGATTTAGCTCTTCACAACAGCATACATAATGCAGATGTTATATACGCAGGAGCTACCTTAGAAATTCCTGATACTGATGAGCCTCTACACCTAGCGGTGGAAGCTGGTGAAAGCCCGTGGTCTGTTGCTCGTGATTTACTTGGAGTTGAGGCATCGCAAACTACCGTAAAGCATCTGGCAGATAAAATTATCTCTCAGAATAATATTGAAGTTGTCGGACGGAGAGCGCGTCTTGCCATCGGCACCGTCCTAACAATACCTGATTATAATCAACACGTTATCAAGCCGGGAGAAACAACTAGCTACGTAGCTCGCGAATTGCAAGTGGACATATCTGATATTCGAAGCAATTCAGGTACTGAATTAGAAGATCCAGATTACATACAAGCTGGCGACTACTTCATTGTGCCAGCAAAACGTAAAAAATCGATACAGCCTGAAATTTTGGTTCAACCTAAAGCTCTAAAGATTGAGACGCCTGTTTCGAGAATCGCACCTGAGTCTAAGCCGACCGTAGAAGCAGTTATTCCGCAACCTGCCGCTGCTTCGCCTGAAACTCCCCAAGTAGTTTTGAACTTCGATGCTATAACAGAAAAGAAAGGCGTAGATGCTCAGAAAGTCCGAGACGTCATACGATACATGATAGATAGGCACGGGCTCACGCCGAAAGCAGCCGCCTATATGACGGGGAATTTTATTCAGGAGTCTTCACTTAATCCGAGTGTTGCTCCTGGTGATAATGGAACTGCACATGGTTTGATTCAGTGGAGATTTGAACGAGTAGAAGGCATGCCAAAAGATGATTTATACGGCCAAATTGATTTCGCCCTTACCGTAGAAATGCCGCGCCACTATAACGGCAAAGATTTAGTGCCGCTTTTACGTGATCCGAACGTATCTGACGAAACGTTGCAACGTGAATTTAAAGACTGGATCTTATGGGGGCATGAAGGTGAGCGCTTTGAATATGCTCAGCAAATTCTGAATGAGCTGCATGCACCTGCCTCAGCGCCAGAGATAACGGAGACTTCATCAGTAGAAGTTGAAAAAGAAATTAATCAACCAGAAATAGCTGTCGATCCATTTGACCATCCGCTCATTGAAAAGGCAAGCCGACGTCAAGCCCCTGGCCGTAATGGCGAGACCATAGACATCATAAGAGTTGATGGCGAGTACGTGAATGTGACAATAGCTGTTAACACAGCCAAGTTGCTTGCAGCTGCTCGGAATGATGGCTTTGATATACGATTAACAAGTGCTTGGCGTGATATCAAAGAACAGGAACAGTTAAGAATCGATAACGGTTGTCCTGATATCTATCAAAGCCGTGCAAGTACATGCCGCGTTCCAACCGCTATACCTGGGACCAGTATGCATAACGGAGGGGAAGCGATTGATGTGAATACCGCCGGCGAACGTTTGACACATGAATCATTCGACTGGCTGCAGGCCCATGCAGCCGAATACGGATTTAAAAATCTACCAAGCGAACCATGGCACTGGTCAACAAATGGTAAGTAAAACCAAAAACCCAGCCACTCGACAGGGTTTTTGGTATAGCTCTAATATAAACTAAGGATTACAACGATTTGTAGCTGATATGAATTTTTCGAGCGCTTCTTGACCTTGTTCTTTTTCAAGCTGGTAACGAATCGGATCCTGTTGTTCTGACACGGCGTGTATTTGTTCACCATCAGCACCTAGGTAGGTTACCGTTTCTGTAATCGGTATAAGTACTGATACGCTAGCAATATTGCCAGCTTTCTCAACGACTGCTAGCTTAAGTTCGTCAGAATAAATATCTGTTTCGGGACAAATCACACGAATAGTGTTTGCCTCACGGGGAATATCAAAATTAAAATCTTTCATTCCTTGTGCTTGCAAATAACCACTTACTTCAGCGCCTTTATCGTTTGAAAAAAGGTTGGTCACTATGTCGCGGTTTACATAAGATGCTGCCACGCCGCCAATGAGTGCCATACCTCCGACAGTACCTAGCAGGGCGCGCTTATGTCCCTTAATCTTATTGCCAATATTCATTCCAAGGCCGAGACCTTCTTTTCGTTCGCTCATAAAAAAACTCCTCTTTATTGATATTATCAGGGGTAGAAGAGTTTTTGTCAAGCCATATTAATGCCTTTAGAGCAAAAAGCTTGTGCAATTTATTCGACAGTGACTTCTGTTCGTGGCACTGAGCGGCCTGTAAAACGACGTACTTTACGCGTTTGGTAGCGAACAATACCGTCATGCGCTGCATGAATGGTAAAGTTGCGTGACAGGAAGGTGCCTTTGCCAGCCCGCTTCGTAGCGCCGGTTTGACGTACTATAACTTGACCGGTTTTAACTTTTTGACCACCAAACAGTTTGACACCGAGCCGCTGGCCGGGACTATCGTGAACGTTTTTACTGGATCCACCAGCCTTAACATGTGACATAGTTTACTTCCTTTTTAGTACGATGAGTTCGCGTGCGACCACTTGGCCTTCACGGTGGTAGATGAGATCTTCCCGCTCAACGTGCTTAAATACCAGGCGAGTATACCCCAGTTGATCTAATTGGTCAAGGGTAGGGAGGTGTTTAAATGAATGCCCAGCGCGCCAAGCCGGTACTGCAATACACATTCGAAAACCAGGTTGTGTTTGGTAGGCAATATTATTAAGAAATTTGCGGTGAATAGTATCGACGTCCTGAATAACCTTGGTGAGCGTGTCGCGGTCCGGAATGCTACTAAACGGCCGTCCTAAATACGTTTCACAGGCAATAGCGTCAAATTGATCCCATGTGAGTTCTGTTGCATCACCAACGGTGAGTGTCTGTTCGGTTAGATTTCCAAGCCATTCGAGGTTTTTCTGAGAGTAATCGACCATGCGCGGATCAATGTCACTCCCGTACACAGGATAGTTCATGAGTGAAGCTTCCTGAAGAACAACGCCAGTACCGCAAAACGGATCTAAAATAATTGATCCAGCCGGTGGGTTCGCGAGATTTATAATAATTTGTGCCAGTTTAGGCGGCAGCATGCCGACTTTTGCATCACGCATAGGCCGTGCTTGGTCACGGGCGGCGTAGGCATCTATATCTTGCTCGCGGTAGGTTTTAGCAACTAGTGTTTTTGAACCTGCTTGAACGAGTACCAGCTCGCATCCTTTTTCTGACGTGAGCTTGTTGTATAACACCTGCGCACTGTTGAGCGTGATGGATTTATTTGGAATGATGCGGCACGAACGACCTGCAGACTTGAGTTGTTTTTTGATTGTCAGACCGGTAGCATTTACCGCTTTTGGTCCTATCTTAAATCCGTAAAGGCTAAGACCAATGGTGATTTTTCCCTCCGGTGCCTCGGCAATAAAATCGCTAATGTGCGCTAGTAGATAGTTATGGATATCCTGCCAGTCTGATGAATCAACTGAACCAAGCAACGTACATAATTTCATAACTCCACCTAAACTCGAAAAAGGGATGCGCTCGGGTTCAATATCTAATACAGCTGCTTCACCATGAACTGACTCAATTTTTTCCGCACCGTAGCGCGATTCGAACTCAGCTAACCCGAGTCCTGGTTGTCGTCCTAAAATTACAAGGCTTTTCGTCATATTACTGGCAGTATATCTTACAATGAACATTGCAGCCCATATTTGCGTTATAATGCGATGCGATGGCTAATGACTCCGACAGACCAAAAGAGACAAACTGGAAAATGATTATTACTGTAATCACGTTTCTGGCTCTGGCAATCACAGCTTACGCACTACGGGAACAGATTGTTGAAACTCTAAAAAATCTAAGCCAAGCAAACCCATGGCCGATTTTGTTGCTACTCCCACTGGCTATCTCCAACCATATATGTCAGGGAAAACTGTACCAGCGAATGTTTCGGATTCTGGGTGAAAACTATCGTATAAAATCAATGTTTCGACTGAGTCTAGAAATGAACTTTGTGAACAATGTATTTCCGAGTGGTGGGGTGAGTGGATTTTCTTACCTAAGTATCCGTATGAAGGGCGAGGGCACAACCACTGGCAAATCCACTCTGGTTCAAATAATGCGTTTTGCACTATTGTTTGTATCATTTCAAATTCTGTTGGGACTAGGGCTTCTCATGCTGGCATTCAGCGGCGATGCAAGTAATTTTGTTATGTTGGTAGCCGGTAGCCTAGCTACACTCTTGTTTGTTGGCACCGCACTTGTTCTGTATCTTATTAGCAACAAGCAGCGAATGAACGCATTCTTTACTGGTTTCACTCGTGGG
>JBBQYC010000029.1:0-7814 GCA_038209015.1 Saccharimonadales bacterium (SeqCode) | reverse complement strand
ACAAATGGAAAAGAAAAAATTACGTTTTATTGCGGCAGTCGACAGTAAGCGCGGTATTGCAACCAATAAGGGAATACCTTGGGAGTTGAGTATAGATGTTAAATACTTTCGCGATAAAACAGAAAATAGCACCATATTGATGGGGTATAACACATATGTGGAGCTGGAAAAGCCACTGCCTAATAGGCGGAACTTTGTATTTTGCCGTCAAGGCACACAGCTAGCGAACGGCTTTACGGCGGTACATAAACTAACTGAGTTCATTCAGGAAATGGACGAGGATTTGTGGATAATTGGCGGCGCAGCGTTATTTGCAAAAACAATCCGCTATGCGGATGAGTTATATATAACGCAGATTGATAAAAACTTTAGATGCACAAAAAAGTTTCCTGAATATTATCCGGCGTTTCGGCGTATTTCTCAAAGCCCGGATTATCACCAAAATACGTTAACCTTCCGCTTCGAAATTTGGCAGCGTATTCGAATCTAGTACATTATCCTGCAAGGCAAAGTGGCCTAAGGCGATTAAGGCTTTTCGACTCTCTGAAGTTAGGTCATACTCGAGAGCTCTGCTAGTGGTCACCCAGGCATATGCCTGATGTTCGTTACTTAAGCACATTGTTCCAGAAACAACCTCAGAAATCCCAAATATGGCTACGTATGTAAGACCTTGATATTCTCCGGACGGTATAACGTGATCATCAACAAAAAACAAGTCATGTACAGATTCTACGCGTAATCCAGTCTCTTCGATTATTTCGCGGTCTAATGATTCCCTTAATCCTTGCCCGGCATCTACTTTGCCACCTGGGAATTCCCATAAATCGGCATTGCGGCGATCATTGCTTGTCCGTTGTACAAGCAGTATTTCACCAATCTCATTATAGATAAGAGATCGATTTACGAGTAGAACCTGGCGCTTGTTATTCTCGGACATATAATCCTTGAAAACTAGTATGCCACTAATTGTAGATTAGAGATAATTAAATATTATCGCTTGCTAATATTTTTGAAGACCGCTCTCGGGATTTTTTTGATCGGCTGGCCGCGAGTCGAATCAAAGGCTGACGCCCATTCATTTGGTTTTTGTAGTATCTGATCGGCCAATATCTTCCCAGCTGAAGCACCCATTGCTAATCCCCATTTCCGAAACCCTGTAGCGGTGTAGATATGTTTTGACCATGGATATAATTTACCTACCAATGGTAGATCATCATAGGCTGTGTAATCCATATCTGACCAACGGTGTGTAATTTCCTCTACGCCTAAGCGTTTTTCTGCATAATGTGCCAGCATTTGATATCTTTTTTGCGTATTCCTGCCTAGCCCGGGAATATTGCCACCGGCGCCTACCACCAGGACATATGGTTTTCCGTCAACATGTGTTGGTAATATAGAGTGGTGGTTTTTATCCGGAGAAATATACATATCGGTCACTCCTCGTACGGAAGGCCCAGCCACGAAAAATGACTCTGTTGGATAAGCCAAAAGTGCATATCCTGCCCGGGCTACAAGCGGAAACGTAGGTATGTGTGTGGCAACGATAATGTGTTTAGACTCAACGGCACCATGTTTAGTGGTTACGTCGCAGTGAGTTCCGTCATCTATGCCGAGAGCTCGACTATCTTCAAAGATCTGAACTTTTTTATCACTCAGTAGTTTTGCAAGCCCAAGCAGATATTTCTGTGGATGAAACTTAGCCTGGTCACTAAACTTTAGAGCACCTTTCACCGTGAAGGGAAGTGGCGTGTCAGTCTCGAATGACGCCGGTAATCCAGCTTTTTTTGCAACCGCTGCCTCGCGTTTAAGAATTTCTAAGTTATCAAATCTGTCAGTAAATACATAGTTATCGCACGGCTCCCACTCACATAAAAATTTCTCACGCTTAATTATGTTTTGGATGCGTTCGACCCCTGCCTGATTAGCCTGGGCATATGTTTTTGTTATGACTGGCTCATAGCTCTCAGATAGCTCAGTGTAGGCAAGTTCATGCTGAGATGTTACCTTACCAGTTGTGCGCCCGGTTGTTCCTGAGCCAATACTATCCTTTTCTAGTATTACCACTTTCTTCCCGGCTTTGTGCAGTTCATAAGCAGCTGATAATCCTGTAATCCCCGCGCCAATTATAGTTACATCTGTTTTTATGTGGGAATCTAAGCGAGGATACACAGACGATTCAGGATATATATCTCGCCATACAGACTTCTCTTCCTTCGGTAGTTTCAGCATATTGTAAGCATACTCTTCTGCGTGAAATTTACCGTGACTTACTTAACAAGAATCTATAAACAGGAATAGTTGTTATCAAGTCGTTTGTGTATGTATTGAGTCAGTGACATAAAGCCATCATTTGAAAACGGCTGTAATGAACAGTTTGCAATTGCATTTTTTAGGCTTGAACCACTCGGACGCCAATTAGCTAGACCGTATAGACTACTGTCATTTGTAAAGTGATTTCCAGTGATTTCATTCCACTGGACAGCCGTTGAGTACAATCCCACCGTCGCATTACGGGAATTGAAGTAATCAGCCATTCCCTCAAGAGCCGCAACATTTTTTCTCAATTTTTCTTCGGATCCATACTGCCACGTATTCATTGTTTCTACATCGAGCCACCAAATGTAATCTGATGTTGATTCAGATATTTTGGCTTCGCGAGCAGCTGGAGCAAACCGCTGTTCAGCAGCTTCAAGCGCCCGATTCCAGCCATATAGCCAAGAACATGCTAAATCGTTATTACCCGTGCATGTATTTCTATATCGATTAATAACTGTATTTCCATTAACGTCTAAGTTGTCTTTAGGCCACGTATTAATGTCTGAAATATATTCTCCCGGGTTTGCAGTATTTACATATAGTTGAAGATGGGGCTGAGCAGAAATACTACCAGAAGAGTTACTGCCCCAGATTAGTTGTTCTGCCAGACAGTCGTTCGTGTCAGCAGCTGTACCGCCATTTACACCGATTATAGCGAATGCGCCAGGAGTTGGAAGTTTACTACCGCACTGCGGCCAGGAGACATCGTAACCAATTTGAGTCGAAGTGGAATCGCCACCCCCGGGATTTCTGGGACCAGTAGGTTTTGCTGCATGAATGAGTGCCGGAGCAGCATTAATGGCCATGAGTGATATCGCAAAAAGCATAATAAGTTTTTTCATCACTGCAGTATAGCAAACATCTGTACTATTAAATAAATACCATCTATAACTTCAGTACTTCATTCACGATCTTAATTTACATGAGTTTGAAACGATATGTCCTTAAGATTTCTCTACGGTCTATATCCTCCTGAGGATACATATCTACCAATGTAAGACTATCGATGGATTGTACTTCATTCTCGTTTAGTCGTCCCGCAGGAGTGTCCGATACATGGGGGCGGAAACCTAATCCTATAAACTGCGGATGATCAAAAATTACGTCACCCTTAATAATATCAACAAGTTTATTATGCAGCGCAGTAACCTCCGGCGTCGGATCCATTAAAGAGACCGGTATGTTTCTGTCCGGGCCAAACATTTCATGTCCAATTACCGAGGTTTTCACCGGGTGCAACTGTGCGCAATGTATACCGAGCTTATTTTCTAACTCCGTAATAGAACCATTTAAAACAAATAATGGTAAAAGAGTTATATGCAGCGGCCATGCTTTAGCGGAAAAATTATACCCGTTATCTAAATCATCAAAAAAATGAGCAACTACGTATTTCTGAGACATGACATTAGTATGACACGCCTGTGGTAATTATTAAGTTGTCTTTAGTTGCTTTAGTGCCGCGCTAAAACGTTGGCCATAGTGAGATTCAAGGTATTGGATAATTGCATACAGAGCTACTGACGTACCTAGAAGTTCTGCTGTTTCCTCAATACCCACCAGTATGCCTTGATGCAAAAATGTTTCACGGTCAACCACACTTGTAAATAGATCTATCAATACGGCACCAGATATAAATACCAAACCCGAAATCACAAACAAAACTAGCGTTTTCTTAGGAAAATGAAGCCATATTTTCCAGGTTACCCACCCGGCAATCAATGTTAAGAACGGAAGCACAAGAAGCCAAGCATTAGCATACTCGGTTGGTTTTGCGTCCTGGTACGCCACAACATGCAGGGTCTGAAGTGCATACTCATGTAATGACGCTACTTCATCAAGCGAAAAAAGTAATGATACAGTACCAATGAATACCCAGAGACGACGTGGGGCCGTAAACTTCTGGACATATGCCGCTATAAACGCTGTAGCGCTGATGGCTAGGAATAATGCTTGAGCAATCCATGTCGGCACACTTGATTCATCATCAAAATCAAAGCGATTAGATAATTCATAGAGCTGTCCATTCTGCTGGAAATATACATACCAGTTTAATGATTGAAGCAGGGCATGCATTGCTACGCTGAATAGTATTACGCCGAGCAGGACGAACAGTACTTTACGAGCAAAAGGCGTGTCAGTTGATGTATGTTCAGGATGCGGACTGTGCATAGATGTTTTCATACTGCATCAATGATAGTACGAATCACCCTTAATTAGTATGTTTTTTATTTGTAGAGACA
The DNA here is from genome assembly GCA_038209015.1 of Saccharimonadales bacterium (SeqCode). Taxonomy (GTDB): domain Bacteria; phylum Patescibacteriota; class Saccharimonadia; order Saccharimonadales; family JBBQYC01; genus JBBQYC01. Next base: position 3,258 of record JBBQYC010000029.1, on the reverse strand, counting down.
TCCTGAAGGCGAACATGTCTGAAGAGTGCATAACTAAACCAACCAATTGCGAAGCCGCCAACAATATCCCACGGAGCATGTATGCCAAGGTAAATCCTGGACAATGAAACGCCCGCAATCACGACCATGACAACCCAGTGATATTTGCGCGGAAGGTAATGCCCGACCACCAAGGCCATAGCTGTAGCAAGCGCTACATGGCCGGATGGAAAACCAGGGCCGCGTACAATATAATCACGGTTAACAACGTCTATGAGCAATTCATGCGGACGCATTCTACCCCAAATGTCTTTAGCAAACCCCGATATAAGATATGCAAGTAACCCTGTTAGAAGAACGCGCAGTACGATATGGTAACGTCGTTTAATGAGATAAAGAACCAGTAATACTGCCAACATATGAATACTGCCAAGTTGAGTTATGAAGAAAAATAATGAATGAAGCTCATCTGGCAGACCATAAATTAGCCGGAAGATTACTATTTCACCTTCCGTCATGCTTTGGCCGCGGGTAGCTAAAACACTTATGACAAAAAGCCCAATTGCACAGAACAATTGCACTGTTGGCGTGAATTTGGGTAGTTTATTGACCTGTTTTTTTGATCTCATTACAACTAGCTTACTACTAATGCTTTGTAATGTAACTAGCCGAACTACATATATTTAGCAAATTTTTAACCTCTGACTACGAGGTAGCCGATGTATCCTATGTATGTTGCTACCATTACGCCGCCTTGCCATCTGGCCAAAATTCTTTTGCCACTGAAAAACATAAAAGAAAACAGCAATAACGTTGCGCCTATTGAAACCAGTATGTCAGTATTGAGAGCGCTCGATAGTGGAAGCGGAATGATGACACTTGTTGTCCCAAGCACAAAGAACACATTGAATATATTTGATCCAACTACGTTACCAATCGCTATGTCCGCTTGTTTCTTAAGCGCAGCCACTACTGACGTAGGAAGATCTGGTATTGAAGTACCAAGAGCCACTATGGTTAATCCTATCAGTGCTTCCGACAATCCAGCTGCTTCGGTAATGTCTACCGCACCTGTTACTAGCAATCGGTCACCTATAGTCAATCCAACAAGTCCCAAGACTGTCATGCCTATTGATGTCGCTAGCGCTCGATGTTTTATGTGATGTGCAGTCTCCTCTAGCTCTTCAGCACGGGCTCTATCGGTTTTAGCCATACCAAATATGTAGTACATAAATATTGCCATCAGCGATAGCAATGCAATACCGTCGGTTCGCGTTAAAGCATTGAACGAAAGTCCGTCAAATAATCCGTCATTACCCATTATAAATATAAGACCAACTCCAAGAAGAGCCAGTGGAATTTCTTTCCAAACCGTCGAAGTTTTTACGGTTAGCGGCACAATCAAAGCACTTATTCCAAGAATCAACAGTATATTGGCGATATTGCTACCCACTACATTTCCCACTGCTAGATCAGAAGAATCCTAAAATGCTGATATGAGGTTTACGGTGAGCTCCGGTGCCGAAGTCCCAAACGAAACAACCGTCAGTCCAATAACTAGTGGTGAAACTCTCATGCGGGTTGCAATCGAAGATGCACCTCGTACTAAGCCTTCTGCGACAAGAACAAGTATGACAAGTCCAACGAGTATTAACAGGGAATCAAGAATCATACTGCAGATTACGTATTAATAATATCGACACAACAAAAAAGAGGCACATGACGTGCCTCTTGATCTGGGGAAGACTTGCACCCACAGATGTAGCCTACTAACTAACAAACTATCTAACATAAAACTATCTAACTTACTAACTCGAACGGCTACATGTATTAATGTGCTGTTTCACTTGGTCTTCCGATACATAAAATATCAAAATCAAATTACCGCGTCAACACCTTTTTAAAGATTTTTCTATTCAGCTCTGTTTACTGTTAAAAGCTTTACAATACCCCAAGCAACAAGCGCATATACAACTGCCGCTACAATAATGGACGGTTCAAATACTGAGCGCACTACATCACCTGTTTCAGGTGTGGTAACACTGAATATCTCGTCGAATGGCATGGTTAGTATACCCGTGACACTGTATACAAAGTCAACGAATCCGCTGGTAGGGTTTGCTCCGAATAACTTCAACACAAATCGGAATGCTAACAATACTTCTATCAAACCTAGTATGTACCAGATCACATTTGCTGCAGTTGTTTTCCCATCAGCCGATACATCTGTATTAACCTTACGTGTTTGTTGTTGTACTTCCGCACCCGTATCACTTACGCCAGTATCCTGGCTCGTTGTTACAGTTTCTTTAATTTCTGCCATGATAAATCTCCTCTTACTCAGTATTACTATACGCTCATTCCCTTTTATAAGATACCGACTAAACCCCAAGTGGCTAGACGGCAAGTTTCTTAAAATGCTGATAGCCCATGTCTTCATTCCAGTAATATAAAAATTTGTTAGGCTCAGTCTATACCGAATTCAGCTTTGATACGCTCCTCATTAACTCCATTGCTGATGTTTGTATAGCCTAAAGATTTGAGGATATTCATGGCTACATTGCTTCTGTTACCGCTGCGACAGTAAACAATGATATTACTATCTTTTGGTGTATCACTAAGCTGTCGTGCCCCATGCATTAACTGTCCCAAGGGGATATTAATCGAGTCTTTGACGTGCCCACTTTGAAATTCCTCAAGTTCTCTCACGTCAATAACTACAAAATTCATATTTAAATTATAGCTAAAATGAACCGGTTGTTGAACAGCGACTAGTCTGCTTAATGTTGTGAATGGGTTTCGGGGACAGGAAACACACGACTGGTTTTCGATTGGTTTCAATTACGTTTTATAAAAAACTAACCCGCTATTATTTATTTGAATTTAGCTTTTTAATCACAAAGTAAATCGATATAACTGCTACGAGTATAAAAAAAGGATATATGTGTATGCTGTCTGTTTTCCATTCAGCCCACAAAACGGGAATTGCTAAAAAGTATAGTAGTCCAAAGAACGCTAAAAACGACTTATCACTGAGTTTTGATAAATTCTTATTTGCACCAACTGCCTTTTTGTATATGAACGTTGAAATTAACGGAGGTATACTCGCGAAGAAAAGTAATAAGAGCAGTATTACTGCCAATTTGGCAGAGCTTGGATCGGGAATTATTTCTTCACCGTAACCGGCAAATATAGTGAACATATTCATAGGTTAACTTTAGTATAACTGAATTGGAGAGCCAGGTGGGACGGCACCGTGGGTTCAAGTACACTCTATCT
>JBBQYC010000028.1:0-8317 GCA_038209015.1 Saccharimonadales bacterium (SeqCode) | reverse complement strand
ACCGGACGGGTTGATTCCGCATGTTTTTCGGCTTCTTTACGAGCATGCTCTAGGCTTCCCTTATGTTTTTCAGCATCCGCATGCGCTTGTTCGACTTTATGCTTTAGAACTTCCTGGAGGTGTGTATTATTCTCGTGTCCGTTCTCGCGCCCACGACTATGTTCTTGATTTCTGATTCGTTCACTCATTCTAGGCCCCCGTTGAATATTCTTGTTTTATGATTTCAAGTTCTTGACCCATGAGGCGGCTTCTAGCTAAGAAATATCCGGCGATTGTTACGATCACAAACCCTACGGCAAGTGTTTCTCCTGGTCCCGTATTCGGCAATGTCTTACTCACAATTTCTATCTGCTTTTGGGGGCTTGAAGGCAGGGAAATACTGATTGATTTGTCATAGTAAACGTTGGTCATCGTAAGGTCATACGAGCCTGGATCTGAGGTTGACGCCGGTGTCTGAGGAATTGATTTCTTAACCTGTACAATTACGACTTTTTTGAGTGTTTGACCGGCCGCAATTGTGGTTGCGGGCCACGTTACAATACCATCATCTTCATTCAGTGTTCCGCCGTCTAAATCAACTACATTTGCATATTCCAGCACATCGTTAAGGTTTTCCTGCATCCGGAAATCAACGAATTCGGTTTTGCCTGTATTTGATACTGACAAAGTATATTCGATAATATCTTCGGCATGAGCCTCTGTATTATTAGCGTCCGCTAAGATCTGGGTTTCGTTGCGAGCTGTTTTATTAAACTCAAGGCAAGCTGCATCGCTGTCATCCGTCTCCGCTTCTGGGCAGGCGTAGCATTCTTCAATAGAGCTTTGAGTCTCCGGGATGTTCGGACACACGTCGCACTGTTCATAATTCGTCTGTGCTCCATCAATGTTAGGGCACACATCTACAACTTCTGGTACTTCAGGTTCTGGGGCTGGTGGTTGTTCTGGTGGCGGCGGAGATTCAAGACATGGACCGAACACAATACCTTCGGTAGGGGTTGCCCTGACGAAGTTCGTATTATCCATGCTACCGCCAGGTAACTTGTCGCTTACGACCACAAACACCCGGTATCTACTAGAGATACTCTTATACGTCAGGGGTATTTCCCACGATCCATCATTAGACGTTCCACTACTTTTCCCTGATACCGAGTGAACGAATGAACCCTTAGCGGACCAGTCACTGCTCGGATTGTCACTCGCTGAACCTATGTATAGACGTACACGCGGACTTCCATCTGGATCAACTGCTCGCCATACAATAGAGCTACAGTTAGCGTTAAAACTGGCTGATGGTTTTGAGTTCGGAGTGGCGGTTGGAGTTGGAGCTGGAGCTGGCGGAGGCGGTGGAGGAGAGTATTTGCCAATAGTTACAATATTGCCGCAATCATACAGAATATAAATAATATTTCCATGCTTGTTTATCATCTTCAAAGCTTGGTAATTAGAAGACGAATACGTATCCCAATACCAAAAGTTCTTCATATAGAAGGTTGTGCCGCCGATTTGAACACTATATTGATTTGCCTGTTTTCCGTTCTTAGGGTTAGTAGCTGCTACTGGGTTACGACCCATAGAATCCAAGTTACCATCATGTGCTCGTGAATTTAAGGTAACTGTTTCTGCCCGGGCAATAATATCGCAGTCAACTCCATAGTGCGTCAGCACGTCACGGAACCCCTGCGTGTCGCCAAGACAGTGCATCGTAGCCTCGTCCCGATTATTGAAACCATCACGTATAACGTCATTTGATGATGAGGCAAGCGTTGGTTCAGGTGGGGATATAACTGCAAACATCTGCACAACCATCGCCAGAGCAATGAACATAAACCCAAGACGGCGAACTGACGACTCTGTATGAACACGCTTTGAATAGAAAGCTAGCTCAGTGATGAGGGAGGGGTTGAAGGGTAGGTTGCTTATTAATTTTTTGAACATATTTTTATCTTTTATTTCTTATGTTAATTTAACCATGAAACTATGTGTTCACACAAGCATCCGTATTGTTTTGACGGCAGATTTTTACTATACTGAGGTGTAAGTGTGGACAAATAGATAAAGACGAGGGTAAAAGTTTTGGTGAAACAACAAGGTTATTCAGCTGATCAAATTCAAGTTTTAGAGGGGTTAGAACCAGTCCGCAAGCGACCGGGTATGTACATTGGTGGAACCGGTATTGAAGGACTCCACCACCTTGTATGGGAAATTGTTGATAACGGTATAGATGAAGCTCTAGCAGGTCATGCAACAGAGGTTACTGTGAAGTTGCTAGCTGATGGCGGTGTCCTGGTAACCGATGATGGTCGTGGTATTCCAACTGATATTCACCCAAAAACAGGTAAAAGCACCGTTGAAACAGTACTGACCGTACTACATGCCGGTGGTAAATTCGGCGGCGGCGGTTATAAAGTTTCAGGTGGTTTGCACGGTGTCGGCGTGAGCGTCGTAAATGCATTGGCAACTGATCTTAAAGTACGTGTTTTCAAGAACGGTAAAATTCACGAACAAGATTACAAAATCGGCGTCCCGCAAGGTGACCTCAAGGTAGTTGGTAAAACGGATAAGACCGGTACCGAAATTACTTTTTACCCAGACAGTACAATTTTTGAATCAACGAAGTTCAACTACGATACTATCCTTGATCGTCTGCGCCATGCAGCCTATCTCACAAAAGGTATCAAAACTTCCCTAGAAGATGAAGCCACCGGCAAACGCTACAGTTTTTACTTCGAGGGTGGTATTCAATCGTATGTAAAGCATCTGAATCGCGGCAAAGACGTTGTAGACGAAGATGTATTTTATGTTGATAAAACGCTAAACGAGGTCCAGGTAGAAATTGCACTGCAGTATACCGAAAGCTATAACGAAACAATTAAGACGTTTGCTAACAATGTTTTCAACCCAGACGGAGGTACGCATCTAACGGGTTTTCGCTCAGCGCTAACACGTGTAGTAAATGACTATGCTCGTAAAAACAGTCTGCTAAAAGAAAAGGACGATAATCTCACCGGTGAAGACACTCGCGAGGGATTAACATCAGTCATTCTAGTTAAGTTGCCAGACCCTCAATTTGAAGGTCAAACAAAGAACAAGCTTGGCAATCCTGAAGTTCGCGGCTACGTAGAGACAATTTTAAATGAGAATCTAAATTATTACCTAGAAGAACACCCCGCAATCGCGCGCAAAATTATCGGCAAAGCATTGCTCGCAGCGCGAGCCCGCAAAGCCGCTCGCGCCGCCCGCGACAATATTATTCGTAAAGGCGTTCTTGATGGCGCGAGTATGCCCGGCAAGCTAGCCGATTGTTCCAGTAAAGATCCTAGCAACTCCGAGATTTACTTGGTAGAGGGCGACTCTGCGGGTGGTTCAGCAAAGTCAGGACGTGATAGTAAAACGCAAGCTATCTTGCCGCTGCGTGGTAAGGTGCTGAATGTTGAGCGTGCCCGACTGGACCGCATGCTTGGAAACAATGAAATCGTCAGTCTTATCAAAGCACTTGGTGTTGGTATTGAAGATTCCTTTAGCCTGGATGGCTTGCGCTACCACCGCATCATTATCATGACTGATGCCGACGTTGACGGTAGCCACATTAGTACGCTGCTGCTCACATTCTTCTTCAGATACATGAACCCGCTCGTGGCCGCCGGCCATTTGTATCTAGCTAAACCGCCGTTGTTTGAGCTAGTTAAGCCGGGTAAAGCCGAAAGCATTTACGTCTATAGTGAAGCAGAACTTGAACGAGTGATTGATAAAACTATTGCTGATCGTAAAGAAAAAGGGACTGATGTTAACCCAGGTGATGACCGTGTTCGCCAGGCTGGATTCACAGACCTTAAACGCTATAAGGGTCTTGGTGAAATGGATGCAACTCAGTTGTTTGAAACGACTATGGATCCTGAAAGACGCGTTCTAGTGAAGATAAATATTGATGACGCAGAGAAGGCTGATGCAATTTTCTCAAAACTGATGGGAACGGAAGTTGAATTACGCAAAAACTTCATCCAGTCGCGCGCAAAATTTGTAAAGGATTTGGATATTTAAGATGGAAAACGACAATACACCAGAAATTACACCTGATATCAACAGCATTCCAGTAGAAGGCGAAGTGCTTATCCCGGAAACACACTCGCGGCTTGTCGAGCGCAGCTCAGTAGAGAATGTCATGGAAGAGAGTTACCTGCGCTATTCGATGAGCGTTATTGTATCCCGCGCATTGCCGGATGTACGTGACGGCTTAAAGCCAGTTCATCGTCGTATTTTGTATTCAATGGAAAAGAACGGCTGGCGTTCGGGTTCTAAGTTTGTCAAAAGTGCTCGCATAGTCGGTGACGTTATAGGTAAATACCACCCACACGGTGACGTAGCTATTTATGACTCTATGGTTCGTATGGCTCAGGACTGGTCGCTACGATACATGCTCGTTAAGGGGCAGGGTAACTTCGGTAGTATGGACGGTGATCCACCGGCTGCTATGCGTTATACAGAAGCCAAAATGAACAAATTAGCCGAAGAACTACTGGTTGATATTGGCAAGGACACAGTTGATTTCCGGGATAACTTTGATGGTAGTGAACAAGAGCCATCGGTGCTTCCTGCAAAACTGCCAAACTTGCTACTAAACGGTCAGCTCGGTATCGCTGTCGGTATGGCAACCAATATTCCACCGCATAATCTTGGTGAAATTGTCGATGCCACCGTTGAGCTTATCGATAATCCAGATGCAACAGCGGATGATTTGCTCAAGCACGTGAAAGGTCCCGACTTCCCAACTGGGGGAATTATCTACGGCCAGGATTCAATTCGCAGCGCCTTTGCGACCGGTCGCGGCGGCGTCGTACTTCGAGGTGTTGCTAATATCGAAGAAGGCGAAAAGGGTAAACACAAGATTATCATTACTGAAATCCCTTACGGCCAGAACAAAGCATCCTTAATCGAAAAAATTGCCGACTTGGTTCATGACAAAAAGATCGTTGGTATCAGTGATATTCGGGATGAAAGCGCCCGCGGCGATGTCCGGATAGTGATAGATCTGAAAAAGGATGCTTATCCAAACAAGTTGCTCAACCAACTCTACAAGATGACAACATTGCAGACGACATTCCACTACAACATGCTTGCGCTCATAGATGGTATACAGCCGCGAACGCTCAGTCTGAGCGATATTATCAAAGAGCATATCAAGCACCGTCAGGTAGTAGTTCGCCGACGCACCGAGTACGATTTACGAAAAGCTGAAGCCAGGGCTCATATCCTAGAAGGGTACAAAATTGCTCTCGATCATATTGATGAAGTAATCGATACGATTCGAAAATCTCAAACCAGTGAAGACGCTAAGATTAACTTGATTAAACGCTTCAAACTGAGTGAAATACAAGCCACAGCTATACTTGCTATGCAGCTGCGCAGCCTGGCTGGCATGGAGCGTCAGAAGATTGAAGATGAGCTGGCGGAACTCAAGAAACTTATTGCCGAACTGCAGAGAATTCTTGGCGATGAAGCGGAAATCCTTAAAATCATCAAAGCAGAAATGCTTGAACTTAAGGAAAAATACGACGATGGTCGCCGTACAAAAGTTGTTAAGAGTGAGCTCGGTAAGTTGGGCGACGAAGATTTAATACCTGATGAACAAGTGGTTGTAACACTTACGAGCGCCAACTACATTAAGCGCAGTCCTATCGCAGAATACAAGCGGCAAGGTCGCGGCGGCAAAGGTCGACGAGGCATGGTAACCCGTGAAGAAGACGTCATAGAACACGTTGTTAACGCCAGTACGCACGACTACTTGCTGTTCTTTACGAACAAGGGACGTGTCTTCCGTATTAAGACCTATGAAGTGCCAGCAGCTAGCTTAAGTGCCAAGGGTGTCGCTATTGTTAACCTACTGCAGTTGCAACCAGAAGAAACTGTCAGCTCGGTCATTAATATCGAGAAGAAATCTGATCAAGACAACCTGCTTATGTGTACTGTTCGCGGCGTCGTTAAGAAAACTCAGTACGCGGCCTACAAGAATGTTCGACAGAGTGGCTTGATAGCGATTAACTTAGACGACGGCGACGAGCTTAAATGGATTCGTATGACCTCAGGCGACAATGAAGTGGTCATATCTACCAAGCATGGACAGGCTATACGATTCCACGAACGCGATTCACGCGCTATGGGCCGTACCGCTCGAGGTGTTCGCGGTATCCGCCTGCGCAAAGACGACCATGTCATTGGTATGGACGTTGTTGAAGAAGGAACAAATATTTTCGTCATCAGTGAGAACGGCTACGGCAAACGCACAAGCATCAACCAGTTTACAGCTCATGCCCGTGGTGGTGTTGGTATCCGATCAGCAATCGTAAATACCAAAACCGGGGATCTCATAGGAGTAAAAGCACTCAAAGATGCTTCTCAGGAAGTCATCATCATCAGTAAGAACGGCCAGACGATACGTCTCGGCTTGAAAGACATACCTGCACTCGGTCGTGCCACCCAGGGCGTACGCATTATGCGTCTCAACGCCGATGATAAGGTTGTATCCCTCGCACTTGTTGATACCCAGCCAGAGGATGACGATGGGGACGAGGTAGAAGAAACTACTACCGCGCCAAAAACTGAAAAACCTAAAAAATAAGCAGTCACACGACAGCGCTCATGCTTGAGTAGTGCTCATTAGGGGCGTAGCATGACAACCAATGAGTGAATTTGTAAGACAGCCAAGCTTGTCTATTTGTAGGCCGGTCATGAATATTCAAGAATCACAGTTAAGCGATATACAAGCGCTTGCTAAGGACTTTAAGTTACCGGATGAATATATGATGCGCCTTGGTGTTTCTCTCGTCTCAGACGGAGAAATTCGAGCATTTTACGAATACCACGATATCCAGCCGTCGCTCGATGACCTGGCTGGTCTCAAGGAATATTGCGAAGATTGTCAGCCTGATACAGCTACTCATGGATTGACCATAGCGGCTTGGCCAGCCACGGTCTACGAACACCGCAAATATCTTACAGATACAGATTTTCGTATCCGGGAGCTGGCTACTATAGGCGAAAAAACACCCCAAACACTCCGTGAGCGCGATGAATACAAACGGCTTATCAGCGATTATGGCGATGCTCACGGCCCGCTTATGGCCGGCTGGATACCTGTTGATTATGCGGCAGAAATTCCGCTGACCCGCAAGCGACGAAAATTGCACGAAATAAGCCGCGTTCGTAAATTTGCCCGTGCGTTGCGAGGAGCTAATATCTTGCCCAATATCCTAGAAATAGGACCGGTAGAAATTGAAATAACAGATTAAGTATGGATGATTCTTATACTATAGAAACTATACTTCAACGGCACCAGGGGTCATGCGACTACTATGAGCTCAAGGCAGATCATGGCTACACAGATCTGGTTCATAATCTGACGGTTGGCTGGCTTGGGGTGGCAAATGTATACGTTGAACCACGATACAGGCGGCGCGGTCTAGGTAAGGTTATGCTACATCAGACGCTTGAATTAGCCCATAATCTCGATGTCAAACTACTCTACGGAGCGCTCATATCAAGGGAATCTATTCATATATTCACATCTGTATTCGGGCCGGAAGCAGTTGAAATACATCAACTTGGTGATTTTTCTGAGCCAGGAGCAGAAAGTGGATCACTTTCCCGCGCCTCATTTAGCTACAAACTATGCTAACCAATAACTCTGCCGAGACTGTGTTCAAAATTACAGTTGACAGGGTAAAAATTAACAGATAAGATATGGTTCACGCTTTGTGGGTGCTTATTAGAGTTTGTCCGAGCGGCTTCTTCACCGAAGTACTTGTGCAAACCAGAGTATCTGACTGCGTTAGAACGTTAAAAATTTATGTAGTGCAAATCAACGTCAGTTCAGAATAACTTCGGTTATTCAATGAATTGTTTTAAATAGTAAGTCAGTTTAATCTGATGCTAAAGAACAAATTCTTTTTTGGAGAGTTTGATCCTGGCTCAGGATGAACGCTGGCGGCGTGCCTAATACATGCAAGTCGAGCGGTAACACTTCGGGTGACGAGCGGCGGACGGCAGAGTAACACGTAGGAATGTACCCCAAACTGAGGGATAAGCACCAGAAATGGTGTCTAATACCGCATGTGCTCCAAGGAGTAAAGCTTCGGCGGTTTGGGAACAGCCTGCGCATGATTAGCTTGTTGGTGAGGTAAAAGCTCACCAAGGCGACGATCATTAGCTGGTCTGAGAGGATGATCAGCCTGACTGGAACTGAGAACGGTCCAGACTCCTACGGGAGGCAGCAGTAGGGAATTTTCCACAATGGACGAAAGTCTGATGGAGCAACGCCGCGTGC
>JBBQYC010000027.1:0-10407 GCA_038209015.1 Saccharimonadales bacterium (SeqCode) | reverse complement strand
AGCTGAGTGATTTTTGTCAGCTTAACTCCCGTAGGAGGCTTGAGGGTAAACTGAGTTACACGCGGGCCGATATTGGCCCCTTCCATTTCAACATCTATATTGAAGTTAGACAGTGTCTCCTGGATTGAGTCCGCATTACCCTGTACATCGCCGGCATCGGCTTTATCTTGCGTCTGATCAAGCAGGTCCGCTCCAGGAAATTTCCAGTCAGGATCGCTGGTGGTGGTAAGTGCGACATGGTCTTCATTCACCGTTAACTTGGATGCAGAATTTCTGAGGGCTTTCGACTGAGCCTGGGGTCGCGAGTCTGCAGCCATACCATGGCGTTCGACAGGAACACCTTCGTTCAGTTTTAGACCAGTTTCACGGCGCGATTCTTTGAGTGCTTGCAGGTCTGTATCTTCACGTTTCGGACTCCTAAATATACTGAAGGCTTTGAGCAAAATTTTAGGTGAGATGCCAAAGGTCAGGAAAAACAATAGCGTGCTGAACACAAAAAACATAATGCTCGCTGGGAGCTTATCGAGTGCGCTTAACGCTAAGCCGCCAAAGAACTCTCCAAGCATACCGCCTGGGCTCATATTCCATGTATCAGTTGAACGGTTATAATCGCCAAAGCCTGTCTGGAACCAACATGTAACCATGAACAGAAAACCAGTCATGCTAAGCGTTGCTGGTAGCGGCACACGGTTATCCGGAGTTATCAACTTGGCAGTACCGAAATACATCAAGGCGATAGGAACTAGGTAGGCAGCCCAGCCAAACATCGAATATCCTATGGCGAACAACCCCTCTGGGAGTGGACCACCGACACCAAAGCCGCCCAGCAAAATAAATGCTGCCACTAAATACATTAAAATAGCACCTGCTATCGGCCAGAAGCTAGAGCGCTGGTACTCTTGAACCGGCTCTGTGGTGCGAGCCCGAGATTTTCGTTTTGTTGGTTTTTTCTTTTTTGCCATGTAACCCTCTAATTATACCAATTATTCTTGTTCATCAACAGGGGGAATTTGATCCCGTTCTATCTCTGCCTGCAGCTGTGTTCTGCCTAGTTCTTGAGCGTATCGGACGAGTTTTGGGTCCTCGGATGGATCTTGTTCAATATCCTCCCTCTCTGCCTGCAGACCCGCAATTTCGGAATCTATATCCCGACATTTCACCTGCGTGTAACGTAATTCATCTGTAGCAGGAACATCTTCACCAGCTAAACGCTTTTCAATAGAATCAAGATATTCGTTTAATGGCTCGGATATATGTTTTGGTTCTAGCTCATGGTTATCCATATGAAATATTATAGCAATTTTTACACCAATTGTCAATACAAAATACGAACAACTGGTTTGCTATACTGCTGATATGTCACCTAAAAACTCTAAACTTCGCCACCCACATGATTTGCATATCAAGGACGAACTGGTAAAAACACGCGACGGCGTTTTTCAACGATTCCCCTTGGTGTTTACCCTGCTTGGCGCATTCGGATTAGTCGCTACATTCTATGGCTTTGAAGGCATCATAGATGAAATTGATTTACTGGCAGATAATCCACTCATACTTCTGGCAACAGGGGTTCTTACACTTATAGTCACTGGTACCTTGTACAAAAAACTTTAGGATGACTATGCTAAGAACCTGGGCTACCTTCCAAGAAAAGAAAATGATTCTAGAAATCCAAAGTCAGTTCGACGTGGAAATAACTGATTTTAACCTTCAGAAATTTGAAGTACTTACACCAGATAGTTTCATCTGGTATTTCTCTTCAAACAAGAAAAACTACTGCCTATACGCTGAAGATTATGTTCCTTCAATCCAGCATGTTGAGCAAGCCATAGCAAAAAACGTCCCGGCCTGGTCACCTGAAGAGAAGTTTGAGCTGATAAAAGTGAAAAATACCGTCGTATGGGATGAAAGTTCACCTGTCACTAATGCGACTGTATACAAAACACCAGAAAACGCGTCGGAATTTATGGAATTTGCGTATCCATCGGGGCACGACTTTGTATTCCTAGCAAAATCAATTATGTAAATACTGAATAAACTTCAGATTTACTTTGAAGTTTATTTATCCTTGCGGAAGGAGAGCAGCCCGAGTTTTGAGCTTATCAAAACTCGGCGCGTTGAGAGGTGAAAAATGCCTGTGGCATTTTGCAAGACAATCTTCACCTGAAAACTTGTTTTCATAGCAGAAGTTGTGAGCTCGCAGGATGTGAGGATTCCCCTCCTCTCAATAGGGTTAGTCGCGCTGGTCTTGGCCAAGCAGACGCGCTCGCATCTCTTGGAATCGCTTCTGCTGCTCGGCAGCTATTTGTTCTGGGGTCGGTTCTACCGGCTTGGCGTCTTGGCCATTACCGTTTTTAGCGGTCTTGCCATTTGGCTTAGTGCTTGTTCCAGCTTTACCATGAATTACGTTTACAACTGGTATTACAATCGGGCTACCGCCGGTTTGGTCAAACAAGAAGTGCGTCACGTAGTCTTTGAGTTCAACCTTGAATCTATCAAGATCAACCCGTTTGAAGCGCTGCGTAACCGCGCGGCGGAGTTCAGCACGGAAACTATTCATCAGTTCTTCGTTGTCTTTCATATATATGAATCCGCGGCTGATAATATCCGGGCTGGTTAACAGCTGCCCGGTTTTCTTATCTATAGTCAGGATGACAGCTACTAAACCGTCCTCGCTTAGCATCAAACGGTCCTTTATAACTACATTGCTGACCATCATACCAGTCTGATCGATCAGAGCTGTACCAACGGGAACTTTACCAACAACTTTCATGTAATCCTGCGTCAGTGCAATTACATCACCATTGTCTGCATTGAGCATGTTCTTGCGAGGTATGCCCTGACGTATGCCCTCTTCAATGATATATTTCTTAGAACGAAACGGTCCATAGATAGGCAGCATAAATTTTGGTTTCATCATCTGCATCATTTCAGCATATTCTTCCATGCGTGCATGTCCGGAAACGTGCAATGGACCACATCCATCATGTTCGTGCGTCGCATGACGGAACACATGAACTTGCTTGTGCATAAGATGGTCTACCATATCTCCAACTAATCTGTCATTTCCACTCTCTGGAATTGGAGTAGAGCTCAGTATTACCGTGTCTTGTTCCTTCATTTTGACATATTTGTGCTGGCCGTCAGCCATACGCTGCAACGCACTGTTCGGTTCGCCCTGCGTACCCGTACAAACAACAACGACATCTGTATCTTTCATGTTACCGACACTGCTAATAGGAACGACTTGACCTTTTGGAATGCGAACTACACCGAGGCGTACCGCTAATTCTAATGTGCTAAGCATGCTGCGACCGTCGAACGCTACTTTGCGGCCATGATGCACGGCAGCATTTATAAGCATTTGGATACGAGCCATGTTGGTTGAGAAAAGACTGACGAACACGCGTCCCGGTGCATTCTCAAATATATCTATGAATGAAGGTTCTATGGTCGCCTCGCTGGGAGTGCGTCCAAGTAATTCACCGTTGGTGCTTTCACACATCAGCAACAGAACACCTTCTTTGCCAAGTTCAATCATTCGTTCTGTGTCTGATTTTTCATGGTCGTGCGGTGTTGGGTCGAGTTTGAAGTCACCAGTATTTATCAGACGACCAATAGGTGTATCAAGGACAATCAGTGTACTTCCTGGGATAGCGTGCGTTACACGGACTAGTTCCACGAAAAATGGTCCGACTTTTAGTCGCTCATGATTTGACTCATTCATGGCAACGAGATTTAGCTCAAACCCTTCAGGCATAGGAAGGCCGAAGTTTTCAAAGATTTTCTCTACCATTCCTACCGTGAAGCTGGTTCCATATACCGGCGCAGGAAAGCGCGGCAAGATATGTGGTAAACCGCCAATGTGGTCAAGGTGTCCGTGCGTCAGAACGTAGCCGCGTATTTTATGACGGATAGTTTCTAGATATGTTACATCCGCGACACCGTAGTTAATACCTGGCAAATCAACGCCTAGGTCGTTGCCACAGTCCATAATCACGGCATCATTTAGGTACTCAACGACGATCATATTCTTTGAACCAGCGCCATCCATACCGCCAAGTCCAATAATTTTGAGGGCTGGTGTATCATCAATCTGATTTGCGCGTTGCTGCTGATCCTGTCGGCCCGCTAATGGGCTTTCAAGGAATGAGTCGAGTGCACGCTGGGCATCTTCTTTTGCCCGTTTACTAGCGCGGATTGCCGCGCCGCGAGATGCCCGTGGGCCTTCACCGTTTGATGGAGGAACTAAATTGTTAGCTCGCTTCTGGTTCGGGTTACTCTGGTTGTTATTTTGTTTATTCATACTGTTTCCTTTCTGATTGTATTCAGTATTAAAGTTTCTTAAGTAGTTGGGGAATCTGGGAAAAATCTTCGAAAAGCGTCTGGCGCATTCCCCCGTTATATAGCGCTGCTGCCGGATGATACAACGGTAGTATAACCATCTGGAAGGTGGAATCTGGAAGGTGGCTACTGGCAGAATCTAGCTGTCGCCATATTCCATCTTCTATCTTCGTATTTCCAAAGCGCAGCGTAACGCTTTGTGGTTCCCCATGGACCTTGCTTATTTGCAGATCCGGCAAGAAACAATTCATACTGTGGCGACCTAGTGTCACAACGACTTTCGGCTGAATTATTCCTAGCTGGGCCTGTAAGATTGGTAGAAATGCTTGTTTTTCTGCCGGCAGTGGATCACGATTGTTTGGCGGACGATATTTGACGATATTTGTTATATATACATCCTCACGTTTTAGACCTATAGATTCTAGCATTTCATCAAGTAATCGCCCCGATGCACCGACAAAGGGTTTACCTTGAAGATCTTCCTTCTTACCCGGTGCCTCGCCTATAAATACGATCTCGGCATTGTTACTGCCTTCGCCAAAAACAAGCTGCGTGGCTTCGGCCGCTAACTCAGAACAAATTTGTTCCGTTTCAATATAGCTTTTCAGTGAATCTAATTCTGTGAGTTTATTCATAGTTACTTGAAGAGTTTTCGGACTGCGCGGCCGAGCAATCGAGAACTCAGGATCAGCACCAATAGTGCTAGGAAGTATTGCCACAGGCTGCCGCTATCAATGCCTCGTGACACGAGTGCGTATGTTAGAAGCAGTCCGAATACTCCCATACCAAACAAAGCCGGGGATGATGTGAACTGCTCCTTAGTGCGCAGGCTTGTCATTCCTATTCCTTACCAACTGCCTTCATGCTTAGCTGTAAACGTCCGCGATCATCTATAGCAATCAGCTTGACGTCTACGCGGTCGCCTTCGCTGACAACATCACTTGGCTTTTCGATACGCTCGTTTTTCATTTCTGAAACGTGTACTAATCCGTCTTTACCGGGCAGTATTTGTACGAATGCACCGAAGTCCATGACGCTTACAACAGGAACGTTTTTGTAGATTTTTCCTACTTCAGGATCTTCAGTAATATTCTGTACGTACTGCTTAGCAGCATCGATTGATTGTTTGTCGGGGCTGGAAATCAGCACCGTGCCATCGTCTTTAATGTCAATTTCAGCACCGGTTTCCGCAATAATCTTATTGATAGTCTCGCCACCCTTGCCGATAACTTCACGGATTTTGTCCGGGTTAATCTTTATAGCTTCTACGCGCGGTGCATACGGGCTCATCTCAGTCTTTGGCTTATCAATAACCGATAGCATGTGATCCAGTATGTGCTTGCGTCCGGCCTTAGACTGTTCGAGCGCCTTCGCTAATATCTCAGTTGGCAGACCATGAACCTTCATATCCATCTGCAGCGCTGTAATACCAGCCGCTGTTCCAGTCACCTTAAAGTCCATGTCCCCTGCAAAGTCTTCAGCATCGGCAATATCGCTCATAACGTACGGTGTATCACCGTCCATCATAAGTCCCATTGCAATACCGCTGACTGGAGCCTTGAGTGGTACACCTGCATCCATAAGACTCAAACATGCACTACAGGTTGCAGCCATGCTGGTTGAGCCATGTTGGCTCATAATTTCGGTGACGGTTCGGATGGTGTACGGGAAATCTGCTTCGCTTGGTATAACCGGTAGAAGAGCTCGCTCAGCAAGTGCGCTGTGGCCTATCTCGCGGCGGCCAGGGCTGCCTAGACGACGAACTTCGCCCACTGTATAACCGGGTGCATTGTAGTGGTGCATGAAACGCTTTGATTCATCTTTACGCTCCATGGTATCAAGCAGCTGTGCATAGCTGAGAGGTGCCAGTGTGGTTATATTCATAGCTTGGGTAATACCACGAGTAAAGAGGCTTGAGCCATGCGCTCGCGGCAAGAAGCCAATCTCACTTGAGAGCTGGCGGATCTCATCCAGCTTACGACCATCGGGGCGTAAACCATCTTTGATAATGCCGGTTCGGACATCTTTATTGACGGCAGTTGACCAGGCGTCGTGAATATCATTTTCAGCGTCTTTGTACGCGTCTTCGCCCAATTCTTCTTGAAAGTGAGTTTTTAGCTCTGTTAAAAGTTCATGCATCTTAGTGTGGCGGTCTGGGTAATCGGTACGGATATTTGCACCTAGCTTACCGTCGAGCCACGCTTCAACCTGCTTCTGGATATCTTCATTCGGTAGGCTCAATTCGTATTCTTGGGCTTCAACGCCGACTTTCGTGACTAATTCCTTCTGCAGTTCAATTGCCGGCTGAATCTGCTTATGAGCAAAATCCAATGCTTCCACAATCTGTTCTTCGCTTACTTCATTAGCACCGGCTTCAACCATCATGATGGCTTCTTTGTTTCCAGCTACTACGAGGTCTAATGCACTGTCTTCTATCTGTTCAGCTGATAGAAACGCTTGGAGTTTGCCGTCTATCAGACCGACTCGAACACCAGCGATCGGCCCCTCGAAAGGTGCACCAGTCAGCATAAATGCAGCACTGACAGCGATCATGGCAACCATATCTGGTCGGAAGTTAGGGTCCATACTTAATACGGAAGCCACGCCTTGCGCTTCGTACTTATAGCCTTTCGGCCACAGCGGGCGGATCGGCCGGTCAATCAAACGACCGATTAAAATCGCATCTTCGCTTGGTCGCCCTTCGCGCTTAACAAAACGACTACCGCTTATCTTACCAGCGGCATAAAAGCGTTCTTCATAATCAATACTCAAAGGGAAATAATCCATGCTGACCGGTTTGTTACCGACCATGGCTGTTCCAAGTACTACAGTTTCACCGTAGCGCACAAGCACACTTGCGCTGGTTCTAAATCCGACTCGGTTTACTTCCAAGCTGAGCGGCTTGCCGCAGAATTCAGTTTCTACAGTTATTATATCTTTTCCAAAAGGGTTAATTGTTTGTCCCATATGGTCCTTTCATTGCTTCATTCGCAGGGTGCAAATATACAGGTTCCCTTGTGCAGGCGGCTGGATGTATATCTGGTCTCTGCGTACGAAGCGTTACATTGTTCTATTAATGTGCACAAGTTTACCCGTCCTTCAGTAGGAAGGCCGGGCCATATCTGAGCAAATTATTTGCGAAGGCCGAGTTTCTTAACGATATCTAGGTATGCTTGGCCGTCTTTGTTAGCCAAATACTTAAGAAGGCGTTTGCGTTTGCCGACTGCTTGGAGCAAGCCGCGGCGCGCCATAAAATCATGCTTATTGCGCTTTAGGTGTTCTGTTAACTCCTTGATGCGTTCAGTTAAAATTCCAACTTGTACCTGCGGGCTACCGGTATCGGTTTTAGCTGTTTGCAGGTCTTTAACGATCTTACTTTTCTTGTCTGCTGATATCACTCTTATTCCTTCTGATTACATTATATTTAAGAGATTGATGGCGTTGAGCACAATATTAGCACACCCGCCCCCGTTATGCAACCATCCAATTGTATATGTTCTATGATTATATATACAGTATATATTTATTATAACACTTTAATTGCCTATTTGTCAATGTGTATCTCGTTGCCACCGATGTTATTTGTAAAGTAGCTATCGTGTGAAATATAGATAATTGCCCCGTGATACTGCTTTAGGGCATGCTCAAGCTCTTCTATACTCGGTAGGTCTAAGTGATTTGTAGGCTCGTCCAATATGAGTACCAACGGATCATCCGCAAGCATACTCATCAATTGAAACCGAGCTTTTTGACCGCCACTCAGTTTGTTTACCGGCATTTCCCCGTCATTAGCCGGCTGAAACAAATAGTCACTGAGTAGTTGGCGGATCTTCTGCTCGCTGGCGCTCACATCCTTAGCTAACAAAACGTGTTCAATGGCATCGTGCAGTTTCATATGTAAATATGTTGAGCTGATTTCTTGTTCGTAGTTCCCTATTTTCAGCTCTTTTTCTGTCAGTATCTGTCCATTTGATACGGTACTTTCTAGCTGAACACCCTGGGCCGTAGCGAGAATGGCGTTGACGAGCGTGGTCTTACCAGCACCGTTTCTTCCATGCAACCGCAACCGCTCGCCTTCATGCAACTGGAACGAAACTGCGTCAAAGAGTGGTTCCGCACCATATGACAATTGGACTTTACTCGCTTCAATGAGCAAGCGATGCGATTTCGTTTCTGCCGTTCGAGCGCGAATACGAATATTGCGCGCCTTGTGTTCGTCATATGCACTGGCCAGCTTATTATTGAGACCTTGGACTGATTCTTTATCAATCCAAAAGCTTGGTTTCGCCTTGCCGCTTAACTCGGCTAGTTCTTTTTCTGCTTTCTGTTGTTGGCTTTTAAAGCGTTGAATAGTGCCGGGGTCACGAGACCGCTCCTTTAACCGCCGGAAACGCACAATATCATCGCGCAGGTTTACGATCCGCCGCTGCGTTACCTGATATTCATTTACTTCACTGGTAACTTTGGTGGTATTAGTACGCAAATAAGCCTCGTAGTTTCCTGGGAAGGTATAGCTCCTGCCGTCTCGGATCTCGATAATTCTATCTACAGCCTTTAGCACATCACGGTCGTGAGTTATCACCACTACTGCCGCTTTTTCTCTATTGAACCATTCCAGGAATAATTCTTTAGCTGCATAGTCCATGTGGTTTGTTGGTTCGTCTATAAGTATTAAGTCCGCTTTACTGTGCTGTAATTTTGCAAGCTCCACAAACCGCTTCTGTCCACCTGATAGATGTCCCAGTGTTCCGTCAATTTGCTTATCATCCAATCCGTAGGCTTCGAGTGTCTGCCGCACTTCATCTTCTACATTATAGAAACCTAGGCTAGAAAATTGCTCTAATGCCTCGCTGAACTCCTGCATCTTCTTATTGCTCCCGCTCATGTGCTCTGGATACGAGTCTATGATGTGCTTAAGACGCTTGTACTGCGGCAGATCATCCAAGATAAAAGTCAGGACAGGAATATTCTCTAACCCCTGATGCTCTTGCCGGGAACTAGCTACAATGACATTGCGTGAAAAGGTTATATCACCTGAATAGTCTGCGTCCTCACCGGTGAGCATGTGAAATAGCGTTGTCTTACCCGTCCCATTACGGCCGATGAAGCCAACCTTCTCCCCAGCTTGTAGACTTAACCCAAGATCTTTATACAAGACCTTACTACCGAATGACTTTTCTTCTATATCAATGTTTGCGATCATAATTATGCTTGTGTAACGTAGCTCTCAATACTATCAGTCTGAATAATAGTTTCAATGGTTGCAGCATCTTCAATACGAAAATCTCCAACTGTTGTCCGGCGGAGATTAGTCATATACGCCCCCGTTCTCAAAACATGGCCGATATCCTCAACCAGTGTTCTGATATATGTACCAGATGATACATTGGTGGTATAGCGGACAAATGGGTACTCATACGAAACATCTGTGATTGAGTGGATTTTTATCCAGCGCGACTCCAGTTCAACTGGTTTTCCCTGCCGGGCAAGTTCGTATGCCCGTTTACCATTGACCTTAATAGCGCTAAAGGCGGGTGGAATCTGTTCTATATCACCAATAAATTGTTCAATTGTATGTCTTACGTTTTGCTCCGAGGGCTGGTGAGTACTAATTGTACTTTTTTCACCTTCGTCATCACCGGTTGTACTCATTTCACCCAGCTTCATAGTAACTTCATAGGTTTTATCTAACTTAGTATATTCTTGCGCCCTTTTACAATAATTCCCAATAGTTAAAACGAGTAAGCCCGTAGCTAAGGGGTCAAGCGTGCCAGTATGTCCGACTTTTATCTTCTGGCCAGTGTGTTTTTTAAGCACATTCCGGACTTTGGCAACAACGTCAAAACTGGTCCACGATTTGGGTTTATCAATTAATACTAAGCCGTCCATGGCTCAATACTACACTACTGAGGATGGTTATCGTTTGGTGGGAAGCTCGGCGGCATCATAGGAGGAGGAACTTCGGGGGGCGCATTTGGATCTGTTACCGTTGGCTGTGCTGGTGGACCAAATGGCTCAGGATTATCAGCAGGATGAACCGTCAAAGTTCCATCTGCGCTTATC
>JBBQYC010000026.1:0-10423 GCA_038209015.1 Saccharimonadales bacterium (SeqCode) | reverse complement strand
ACGCTCTTGCTTCATCATCACCAAAACAATCTTGGAGACTCATCATTCGCTGTCGGTGTGTATATTTCTCGAAATTTTTAAGTGGCTCACCGCCTATACGATGCGTTGGACTATCTGCGGATACCAGTTCAGGATGATCATGCTCCATCTGCTTAAGCTCCGCTATTAAGCTGTCATAGACGGCATCAGGAACAGTTGGGTTATCTCGGACATGATATTCATATCCGTATTGGTTCAACAGTCTTACAAGCTCCATGTATCGCTTCTGCTCATTCGACCCAGCCATCATAATAATCCTCTGTATAATCCGTATAAATACGTCACGCTTGCAGGTAATAAGAAAGCACTGAGAAGCAAGAAGATCCATTCAGCTATAGCAGGCGAAACGATTATAAGAGGAAAGATAATCATCGCAGATACTAGTAAAAGTGCGAAAGGCAAAAATAGTAAACTTCTCAGTATCAGCAGTCTCCGATGCCGGACAAGTTCAGACGCTGCTCGAAGCGCTTGGACCGGACGCGTTTTGGGAATGGTTGCTATAAACAATGCAAATATCGATCCGACTAGCCAATAAAGTGACAGCATGACTAGTAACACCAGCAATAAAGCCCAAAGTATCTGTTCAAGCGGAGTTATCGCAAGGCCGGCCCCAAACACAGTGCCGGCTATAAAACTTGCAATATAAATAGGAATCATTTGCAGCCCTAAAACAAACAGTACGAATATAAACGGTACCAACGGGTACATTCCCTGATAAAACGCATCTCTCATCTGTATGTTCTTCGTAGACGACCACAGCTGCCTAAGTAACCAAATAGTTGCAAGGCTGAAAATTGTAATAAATATGCCTTGGTATACACTCGCTGCCTCACCTACCGAACTATTGACCGAGCCAACCAGCAAACCAAACAATGTAATGCTGGCAAGTAATTCACCACCGTCAAACAGTTCAGTGAGGGCAATCTTTATATCGCTGGCGCCTATTGAAACGTTCAGACCACGAACGATTAGAACAGATATCAAAAAATATGTGATGGTGATCAGTCCGAATATTCGCCAATGTTTATATATAAACCGCACAGTATCAGCAAAAAGCTTAAAACTACCGGGTAATGGTTTGTATGGTTTTTTAATCTTTTTAGCTAGTCGGAATGATTTATATGTCGGAATATCTAGTGATCGAGCTTTGGATAGGTGCTTAGACACGTTTTTTGTCTTAGAACTAGGCATGTCGACCCATGCTGCCCAATCGTTTTATACGTTCAGCAACAGGAGGGTGCGTGCTAAAGAGACTAGCAATAGACGATTTTTTAAGTGGGTTTGCAAAGAACAAATGAGCGGTTGAGGAGTTAGCCCGCTTCATTTGGCCGCCATATTGACCAATTTTTGAGAGCGCACTTGCCAAAGCTTCAGGATGACGTGTTGTTAATGCGCCGGATGCGTCAGCCAAATACTCACGTTTACGAGATATTGCTAGCTGGATAAGTGTTGCTATTAGTGGCGCAAGGATTGCACCGATAATTCCAAAAACAAGCACTATCGGCGGTACATCGTCATCATCCCTGAACCAAGCCACACGCAGCATAATATCGGCCAGAATCCCAATAACCGCAACCAGCGCAAACGCAACCATGGAGACACGTATATCATAGTTTTTTACATGACCTAATTCATGAGCCATCACTCCTTCGAGTTCAGAGTCTGTCATCATATCAAGTAAACCTGTTGTGGCTGCCACCACAGCATGCTGCGGGTCACGACCGGTCGCAAATGCATTTGGTGCCGGATCGTCCATTATGAACACTTTTGGCATCGGCATTCCAGCAGTTATGCTTAGGTTTTCAACTATTCGCCATAATCTTGGATTGTCGCTTTTCTTAATTTCTTTAGCTCTGTTAATTGACAGTGCCATTCTTGAACCTGCGTAGTACGTAATGAAGGCGTAGATACCTGCGCCAATGAGAATAAAGGGAGTTATCAAGGGCTCACTAAAATACATACTTGCAAGTAATGACATGCCACCTACAAGTAAACCGAAGACGGCCATTAATAAAACTGTTTTACGTTTGTTGGATGATACTTCGCCGTACACGGAGCCCTCTTAGAATTCTACTTTGGTTGGCTCTTGGATTGCTGTTACCTGATCATCGGCAACATCAAAGAATTCACGTACTTTAAAGCCAAGCATCCCGGCAAATATATTCGTTGGAAACGTCTGAATTTTGATATTCAAATCACGGGCCGAACCATTATAAAATCTACGAGCAGCTTGGATTTTATCTTCCGTATCTGTAATTTCATCTTGAAGTGCTTTGAAGTTAGTATCCGCTTTCAAGTCAGGGTAAGCTTCCGCAACAGCAAACAAACTTTTCAGAGTTGCCTGGAACTGATTATCTGCTTCAGCAGTTTCTTTAACGCCACTCGCATTCATAGCCTGCGTTCGAGCTTGCGTCACTTCACTGAAAACGTTCTTTTCATGCTTCGCATATCCCTTTACGGTGTTGACGAGGTTGGGAATTAAATCATATCGCCGTTTTAGCTGGACTGTAATGTCGCTCCACGCTTCTTCAACACGGACGTTTAATCTGACTAAACTGTTGTACATTAGGACCAGTGCAAAACCGCCAATAACCAGGATTCCTATAATAATATAAAGTGCTGTCATTTTTTCTCCTTATGTATGTATCAGTATATCAATCGTACCGGTGTAATACCAGTGGTGAAATATATCTTCATATCTATCACACTCAATCGGTTTCGAATTCAACTCCATATTATTTAAATAAAAAACAGTCAGACATCGCCTGACTGTTTTTTGATGGTGGGCGAGGAGGGACTCGAACCCTCAAGCCTTATGCAGGCAGCGGATTTTAAGTCCACCGCGTATACCAATTCCGCCACTCGCCCATTTCCGTGATAACGCAGGCAGTATACTCAACGTCATCTTATGTTAAAACTGCATATAATGTATTACGATTTGAATGAATTACAAAATAAAATAGCCCCTTTTAGGGACTACATCTAAACTATTATTGGAGGTGCGTACGGGTAACGCTCCCGTCTAGCAGCTTTTGCAGAGCTGTGCCTAACTTCTCGGCCAACGCACCAGGTAAGATGGGCTCATTTTATCGTAAGTATCAACTAAAACCTAGGTACTTTTGTCACTATGTGTCCACCAAACAGCAAGATTGCCTGCAATTCTGAACAGTTGCTTTTCGTCTATAGGACCTTCTTTGCCTTCGGGTATGATTAATTCCACCGCAGAGGGGTTAATTCCGCCTCTTCGGCGAACTTCTTGAGCAGTAATTCGTATGTTCTCTGCTATATCTTCGCCGTATTCTTGAGCAAAACGCCGGACATCTGTCTGACATATTGGCAAATGATTCTTAGGGATTTCTTCCCTGTTGTCAGGCAATGGGTTGTACCGTGTATGAAACATAAATCTCCTTCGCTCTTTTTAAAGACGAAGCAGGTAGATTACCAGAATAATCCAGGCCATACAAGAACATATTATGTTTAATAAATCACACCTTGTGCCGCTAAAATTTAGCCTTGGCGTTGCTCTATGATGGCTAGCATGTTAGGTATACCAATAACCATATGCCTACCTAACACTGTTTCTGCCTGATCAGCAAATTCGCATGATAAGCGGATAGTAAGCGGATTTTTATTCTGCTGAATTGTACCCAATACTGTTTCACCAACTGTCACAGTGAATTTTTGAGGTACGAATAAAGATACGAGATCCACCCAGCGACGCAGTAACGCCAAAGCCTTACTGTCTTCCATCACACGGGCAATTTCCTGATCATTTGCATTCAAAACTATCCATTCATCCCGTATAAATGATGAAGCAATTCCCTTACGGCGTAGCGAACCCAAACGTTGCCCATTGGCATCAGTCAGGTCGTACGTTGCGCCAAGGTCAATAACAGACCGGGCCTGAACATTAAAATATGGCAATGTTCGCTGCTCATCATGGAAGAATGTTACCTGTTCCTTGAGCTTGAAGCCTTTTTGGTCGGCCCGGGATAAAAGCTGATTATTTGCATCGAAAGTTCTTATTGTGGCACCAACGAGTTTTAGGATTTGTCGTTCTACGCGGAATTTCATTTTTAAATAGTAGCACCATTTATTCATTCCTGTTAGCCGTGAGCACTTTTCATGAATAATTTTGAGCATATACTAAACATATGGAAAGATTGCTTAAAAAACTGTTCCAAAACCA
This sequence comes from Saccharimonadales bacterium (SeqCode), assembly GCA_038209015.1. Classification (GTDB taxonomy): domain Bacteria; phylum Patescibacteriota; class Saccharimonadia; order Saccharimonadales; family JBBQYC01; genus JBBQYC01. The sequence continues at coordinate 6,195 of JBBQYC010000026.1, read as the reverse complement.
AACCTTCACTGCTTTCATAGGATTGTTAGGCCTATATTTTATTTATAGAATTATAGAAATACTAGCGCTTTTGCTTATTGCTTTTATTCTAGTAATAGCGTTACGGCCACTTGTTTTAAGATTACAAAAAACAGGATTACCTTATAAATTAGCCGTTCCAATTGTCGTACTTGTTACAGTAACAAGTTTGATCGGTTTAGGGACGGTGGTAGTAAACGGCCTTGCCGGTCAAATAGATACTTTTTCAGGAACACTTGAATCAGCTATTGAGCAACTGCCGATAATAAACGACCTCAGTACCAATCTCACACTTGAGTCTGTGACAGAACGCTTATCAGGAAGCACAAACTCAATACTAGCAAAAGTTACATCAACGATTATTAGCTTCTTTGTAGCACTTCTGACAGTCGTCGTTATAACAATTTACTGGCTCCTAGATTACAACAAAGTTAAAACATATTTACTCCGCAATTTCACAAACCAGCAGAAAGCCCGTCGAACATTTCGGGACATAGAACGTAGTTTTGGTAGTTATATAAGAGGTCAGTTTATTATCATGTTCATAATTGGTCTGCTGTCTTATATTGTCTATCTGATTATTGGGCTGCCCGGTGCTTTGGCTCTTGCGGTCATAGCCGGGTTATTGGAAGTCATACCTACTCTAGGTCCTATAATTGCTGCTATTCCAGCGATTCTGATAGGTTTTACTGTATCACCCCAGATTGCAGTCATTACACTAATTGCAAACCTGGTCATTCAACAGCTGGAAAACCAACTTATTGCACCTAAAATTTTCCAGCACACTATCAACCTACATCCTATTGCTGTCATAGTCATTTTATTTGTAGGAAACTTACTGTTCGGCCTAGAGGGAGTACTGTTAGCCGTACCGTTTGCACTACTAGTTATAAGTATCAAAAAAGGCTACTACGGGGGCAATTAGTAGCAATTACGCCTGGGTTATTTTTTAGAAACTTTTTCCAGCTTTGCCTTCAGTTCTGCCATACGGAGTTCTCTACCAATCATCAGCTTATTCAAGTCTTCTATTTCAGCCGTTCTTTTTTCAAGCGCTATTTGTGCTTCTCTCAAATCAGTTATATCCTGCGCTGTCCCATGCATCTTAATAACATCGCCGCGTTTATTTGTATCAATGTTGCCGCGACTTAATACATATCGAATAGTGCCATCGTTCTTACGTTTTACCGTGTGAATAAATTCATATGGTAGTTTATCTTTCATTGCTTGTTGGATAATCTTTTCAGCATTTTTCCTGTCGCCTGCCGCAACAGATTGTAAATATGTTTTATACGTGAGCTTAGACATCAGAGGATCTAAGCCGAATATTCTATATAATTCATCGCTCCATGTAATGCGATCTTTCACCGTATCCCATTCCCAACTTCCTAGCCTGGCAGTACGTTGCGCCTGCTTCATGTGGAGCTCTTGGATTCGCACTTCTTTTTCCTCGCTGGACAACATGCTGTTCAGATACATTGCAACTGCGGCTATTAGTATAAACAATGATGGAAAGAACGTTATTGTCGCAAAGTAATACGCCGTGTCAGTGTGTAGGGATGGGCTTCTAACGTCTATTGGCTCAATAATATTTAGAAAATCCATCGTTATCAATCCTACGTACAGTACAACCACAGAACACGTGATAATGTACGTCATCCGCTTTCCGAACAATACACCAGCAATTAAAATAGGGATAGAATACAGAATTACGCCACGCGACTCTATGCCGCCCTGTACATACAAAATCATAGTGATGAGTAACAGGTCTATTATGAGTAAGGATTGGGCTAATATACTGATAATTTCACTGCTGTAACGATATTTTTTTGTGAACCACATGAAGAATCCGTTTATAGCTAACGCAACCAGTGCAGTACATATATTTAGTACTGTCACGGATGAGAATCCTAAGTCAAGGTACTGGCCAAGAATACCAACAACCGAGACAATTGATATGAAGTACCATCTAACTTTTATATACCAGACGGTTCGGTTATATAAAGATACATTTTGCCGGCCGTTAAAATCTAATGTGTTTTCTATAATCATGATTTTCATCTAGTATATTAATATATTGCTTGTAACAAGTACTAAGAATCTGTTTAATGCATGATAACAAAGACCCACATTATATTTTACAGGAATCCCCTCACTCGTTAGCGTCGTTTTCATATAGCAGCACCGTTATCCCTTTTATATTCCAGGATATCTCCTGGTTGGCAGTCCAATGCTTCACAAATTGCTTCTAGCGTAGACAATCTTACTGCTTTTGCTTTACCATTCTTCAAAATCGATAAATTAGCCATAGTAATTCCAACCTTTTCGGTTAGCGCGGTCACGCTCATCTTGCGCTTGGCTAGCATTACATCAATGTTAACTATTATCGCCATTGCTAAACCGCCAAATCGTTTTCTGATTTAATATCTACGGTATTTTGCAGCATTTGCTGGAACAAAGCTGCAGCCGTGCCTAACACGAATGAAGCGCCGATTATGGCAAATCCAAGTAAGGCCAGTCCCGGTGCATCATCCCTGTCTGCTACATAAAAAATGTATGGTTGTTCTGCCAGAAATAAGCCGCTAATTAGCAGGCCGCAGTATTTAATGTTCTTAAGCGTATTAACCGCCTTTTCAGTAAAAACTTTGTTTCTATCAATCAATTTCAGTAATTTCAGTGCTTGATAGAGCGCGTAAAAAAATGGCACAGCTGGGATATAGAGTCCAACTAATATCCACCCGTCATCAAAATCTGCTCCATCTTTCAGTTCCATACTAATGCCAGCCGGCAATGCGAGCAAACACAGCGCAAAAGCCAATATAGCTATTAAAGTAACCGTTGCCCTTAGAGCCATCGTTGAACCCTTGTTCATAACAATCCTTTCATGAAGTTATGCGGGACTAGAGCATACTATTTATCGGATATCGATAAATATATATTGTTTATATTTTCGACCGAGGCTCCAATTGAGCTTGGAATACATGTAATTCCGTGTTTTCAGCTACTTGCAGGCGGAGAAGCTCCCGGTCGATGAACCGGCTTGTTCTTGCTTTAGGCTGATAGTCAGATACTTGTATCGCAGACATCGGTACATGACACATAGTAATTACTTCCGGCAGGACCATATCAGCAATTATGCCAGGGTTATCTATGTAGTCGCCCATTGGCCGCCTACTGTCCCAATACTTTTGCTCCGCTCTAACTCTTGCATCATAAGAGACGGGTTCTTGCATTTGCTTTCCCAAGTCATCTTTATGTCCACCGAGTATCCGTTCCCTATGGGACCAATCTATAACAAATGAATTGGCTACCAGTTCTTCGCTCAGCTCATAAGATAACAGCAGGCTGCCAACATTGCGCATCAACGAGCGCCAGGCAACGGGAAATTCAGCGCTATTAACCCATTCATCAGGCGCGGGTTCGAGCAGACCGAATACCGCACCATTGCTAGCGCCGGCTTCTCTGTAGTTTGTGCAAACCCGAAGATTAGCCCCTAGTCCAGGTTTATCACCTGACTGCCAAGAGCCTTTCTTTATGTTCTTCCAGCTTTCTATGGAAGTGTAATGAAATACATTCATTAATATATTATATCATGTCTATGCTTGTTTGTCTATACGTAACGTGGCTTTGATCGGCTTCATCTGCCGCATTATTATCGGGAGCGTTTATACATCATTAGTCCGCCCTTCGGGCAAATATTTCTTCGGTTTCCCTCATAAATATCTCTGCAATCTTAGGACCTACACCATGTAGTTCCTGAAGGCGTTTTGAAAACTCATCTTCATCAAGACTATTTTCTAGCATTAACTGTAGTGAGCCATCATAGTCATTTATCAAGCGGGCCATACAGATCTTTAAGCCATGGCTAGTAACATGCTGGTAACGGGTGTAGCCTCCGGCACGCAACACGCTGACCAATGCACCATCTGTTGCTTCGATTATGGCCCAAGGCGTATCTAGTTTTTTATCAATGAATCGTTGCCACGTTGCTACAGCTACGTTCGACTGTATAGGTTTACCAAATAAATAGCAGAGTAAAAACCACCGAAATATATCTGTATCACTAGATAAAACATCTAGATCAAAATCTTCAGCATTGTGTTCTTTACGTGGCTGTCTAGGCATGGTCTTATTATACGACTAGGCGTCCCTTTACATCCTCATTTGAGCGCAGTAATCGGGGTTTCAGCTAGTGCATTGTGGAAATTCTAGCTGGCTGCTAGTTCTTTTTGCAGTATGTAGAGGAGCCGGTTCCGATCATCAGCGTTATCAAAATTATGATTACCGTCCAGCGTTATAAGCGATATTCCAGGGTCGATCCCATTCAAACTGACCCCGCCTAGTACTTCATCTTGCCTAGCATTGATAATACGCAAGCCCGTAAATCGTGCCAGTCGATTATAGAGTTTTACGGGCTCAATACTGACCAAGCTTTGCCAATATTCTGGGTGAATAACAGTTGTGCTGCCATCAGAACGCGCTAAACGCGTTCTACTCGTTACATCAATTGCTGTGTCTTTACTTCTGCCGAGCTGCGCAACAACGGTTGCTTCACTCATATCATCTGGAGGGGTAATCATAATAACCTTGCGAATGCCGCGCGGCTTCACAAGTCCCGCTACTACGCAGCCTTGAGAGTGACATACCAAATCAATAACCGCGCCTGGATACTCAGCCCTGGCTGTATTGATAATTTTCCGAAGTTTTAGTGCCTGTTCATGTAAAGGTTTGGCGGTTAGCGTGTTCGACTTCTCATTAATGGGATTGTAGTCAAACATCACGGCTTGAGCATGGGGCAAGACTTTGGAAATGGCTGTAAATAACCCGCGGTCAGTCTTACGTACGCCGAAACCATGCGAAAAAATAATAATGTTTGAAATGGATTTAACCATCACTATATACTACCTTGTCTCCAGCAATTTACTGCATAACTAGATCTTACTTCATAACATGACTATGAATGAGCCTACAACTCAGCCGACTCTTTGGCTTGGATTTTCGTTGATACAGGATAGCTGGCATATCTCTAACCGCTTCTCTCGACTCCGGCGATACATACAAGCTACGGAATTTGGTTGAGCACTATTCAGCCTCTCAGGAGATTTGACTGTATCTCGCTCATAGCTCTTTAAGGCTTAATCTCCTCAGAAGTTGAGCGTTCGCCGCGACAATGATTGTTGAAAGAGACATCAGTACTGCTCCAATTGCTGGCGAAAGAACAAACCCAAAGCCCGCTGTTACACCTGCTGCTAATGGTATAGCTAGAGCATTATAGCCTGTTGCCCAGCCAAGATTTTGAATCATTTTACGGTAAGTGGCTTTAGATAGTTTCATGATTTTTGCTACTCCCCTAGGGTCACTGCTCGCGAGCACTATTCCCGCGGATTCTATAGCAACATCCGTACCGGCACCAATAGCAATGCCTACATCAGCTTGCGTCAAAGCCGGAGCGTCATTTACCCCATCGCCTACCATCGCCACACGACTTCCGTCTGACTGCAGCTTGCTGACCACTTCTGCTTTGTTTTCGGGCAAAACTTCTGCAAAGTACTCATCAATATCTAACTCTTTTGCTACCCATGCAGCAACCGCCTTAGAGTCTCCGGTGAGCATAGCAACTCGTTTTCCTGTATTTTTTAACAGCGAGACCGCTTCTTTTGATTCCGTGCGTATTACATCAGCCAGCATAATTGCACCCAGTATCTTATTGTCTTCAATAACATACACAACTGTTTTGCCATCGTTACCAGCATCTTCGGCAGCTATTGCTAAATCTTGTGAGCGATTTACTTTAAGTTCTTCAAGCATCCTCGGTCCACCAATATGTACGGTTGTGCCATCTACGACTGCTTTTGCTCCACGGCCCGATAGGGCAGAAAACTTGGTAGCCTGACTGACCTTGAGCTTGCGCTCCTGTGCCGAACGCATTATTGCTTTTGCAATTGGGTGTTCCGACTCTGATTCGACACTTGCGGCTAATGCGAGCAGCTTTTCTTTATCATCGTCAGTTGCGATAACGTCCACCACTCCCTGCTCTCCTTTGGTGAGGGTGCCAGTTTTATCGAACAGTACAACGTCGATGTTTCGAGCTGTTTCAAGAGCCATTCGCTGCCGGATTAGTAATCCATTTCGAGCAGCAGTAGTGGTCGATATAGCCGTAACAAGCGGGATTGCCAGACC
>JBBQYC010000025.1:0-10656 GCA_038209015.1 Saccharimonadales bacterium (SeqCode) | reverse complement strand
TGTTGAATAGCAGCTCGTTAAACGGGTGTGACTGACGTATACCAATTGGCATATCTAAAATAATGTCTGTTAGTAATTCCTGGGAAGGGGCACCTAGAATACTTACATCTCTGCCGGTAGCAATTGCATTTCGAGTATGGCGCAAAGAGATATCTAGAGCCATCGCTCCATTCAATGCGGTAGTTACAGGGTTCGCTTCATCATAGGATTGCTGGAGTATTTCAATACCTTTCGGTGGCTCGTCCTCTGCTACCCTAGCTGATAATTCTTGCTCAAAAGACACTTGCATCATACCCCTCCTTAACACGAATCTATCGTGAATTCTAGGATATACTGCAATGGTTTTTTAACCTGTGAACGACCTCACAGACGGCGTAGTGAACGGGTTTAATAATCAATGCCCTTGGTGGCAAGTACTTTATCGTCAAAGTGGTGCTTGATTTTGGTCATATTTGTGGCTATATCAACGTGCTTCAATAATTTTTCTGGGAAATCGCGTCCAGTGAGGCATAGACTCACCTCGGGATGTTTTTCTGTTATGAGTTTCTTAAGATCCTGAGCGCCCAGAAGTCCATCATGAACCGCATTATTAATCTCATCACAGATCACTAAATCATAATTACCCGATGTTGCATGACTGTAGGCAATATCATATGTTTCACGCGCTGCCTGGATATGTTCATCTTTAGAAATATTTTGTGCGCTTAATTCTCCTGCAGCGAAAAATCCCTTCCCGCCTTTATAGAAGAACAAATCATCCTTATAAACAGCTTGAATGTTCTCGATGAATTCATGCTCACTCACATGCCAGTACTTAATGAACTGCATGTACGCGACTTTCATATTAAAACCAAGCGCACGTACCATAAGTCCAAGACTAGCACTGGTTTTACCCTTGCCTTCGCCTGTGTAGACAATTATTACCGCATCTTTTTGTGTGTAATCTTCAAATGCCATATAGCTACACTATAGCAATCTGCGACTGAAGACTAGCCGGCTTGTAGATTTGTTGAAACGGTACTATCTTGCTCTTGTAGATAATGCGTATAGACCAAAAAGTATGCTACGACAGTACGGCGCAACCGCACGGCTTCAGAATATAATTCATCACCCCGGTGCATATCTCTTATAGCTGGAGCCAGAAGTTGCCGTAGCAGTGAGTCTTCGTAAATTGCATCTTCAATAGAATCTTCATACATAGCGAGGTTTGTCCGGGCTATTTGAAACAGACGTGATTCATCCTTGCTAGCGCCAGTAAGTGCACTGAAACCTATAAGACTCGATACTGATTCTTCCTGAAGACGGCGTTGTTCATGGTCTATTCGCTCAATAAACTCCGGATCGCTAAACAACCCTAATAAATCTTGCGCTTGTACTTCAGGGCGTGCTGACATTTCAGCGAGCCATTGTTCGCGTTTTGCAAGGTCTGACTGGTATGACGTGTGTGATCCTCCGCGCATAGCTCTATTATCCAACACCTTACTAACAGGGGTTGTGAGAAATGTCACAAAAGTACCTTATTGTTCAGTAGGGCAAATGCGTGTCGTAATTAATACTAAGGAGGGTCTATTGCACCCCGTTGTGGTGTCTGTTAGACTCACGGAAGTGAAAGCAAAACAATCAGCCGCCAAAAAGACGACTGGGATAGATGACGTGGAGCGTTCTCTGTTAGCGCTCGAAGCTAAAAAACAGTTTCTTAGTGCGTCCATGAGTATGGGGTGGCGACTTGCGGTCACGGTTGTTATACCTATTGTTGCGGGCGTCAAACTAGATGAACGGTTCAATAGCAGACCATCACTTACACTGGCTGGGCTTATGCTAGCCGCTATTGCTGGCTGCGCCGCTGTCTGGAGTAGCGTAAAAGAAGTGAACCAAGAACAAGCTGAATTAGATGCAAAGAGGAAGAAATAATACACATGTTTACGATACCTAGAATATTCGCCGCAACAGAAGCCGCAGAAAAAGCCGGTCCGGTAGTTCATATTACCCCGGGTGATTTGTTTACGATTAATGGGATTGGAATAACGAATTCTGTTTTTTATGGTGTACTGAGTTCACTGGTCATCTTTATTCTGCTTGTAGTTGTAGCCAGGCGTATGCAGCTTCGCCCGAAGGGCGGGATTACCCAGTTCGTAGAGATTGGTACCCAGTTTATTATTGATTTACTCGCTTCAGCCCTCAATAGCCGCGAAAAAGCACTCAAGTACGGTCCGTGGTTCGTGTCATTATTCTTTTTCATTTTGCTTAGTAACTGGATAGGTCTGGTACCTGGAGTAGGCGAAACGCTGACTATACATGGGCAGCCAATAGGCCGGCCATTCACCGCAGACTTGAACGGCACCTTAGCCGCAGCAACTATTACTTGGGTAATGGTGCAGTACTTTGCTATTCGCGAAAGCGGTTTACTCCGACATTTGCGCCATTATTTCAACGGCAGTATGAAGAACCCTATCACTCTCCTTCTGGGTATTTTTGAAATGTTTAGTGACACAACTCGTATCATTAGCCTTGCACTCCGTTTATTCTTGAACGTTGTCATCGGTGAAACGATTATTGCAGTGTTCGCCTATCTGGGCGGAGCCACATCGTCAGTTCCATTTCTTCCATTTGTTGTTGCGCCGCTGGTTGCGCTGCCGTTTACCATTCTTGAACTTTTGGTTGGCGCCCTCCAGGCGTATATATTCGTGATGTTGTCTGTGATGTATCTGGCTGTAGCTGTAAAGCACGACCAGCATGCAGAAGAGAAGCCGACGGTCGAGGATGTCCTCGCACTGGAAGCTTCACAATAATTAATGTGTAATAAAAGGAGTTAATATAATGTTTTATTTCGCGCAAGAAGCGGTAACCGCAGCACCAGATCTCGCCGTTCTAGCCAAAGGTATCATGATGGGCTTTGGAATGTTCGGTCCTGCTATCGGTATTGGCTTGATTGGTAATGCTTTCATGACCGCTGTTGGCCGTAACCCTGAAGCAAGTAAATACCTGGGTCAGGTACTAGTTATCATAGCTATCATCGAGTTGATGGCATTGCTGGTGTTTGCTTCCCTATTCATCATTTAATTTTTACAGGAGTATATTCGTGGTTCTACATACATTCGCAGCCGAAACCGCAGCCGCCGAAAGTGGTTCTCCGCTTGACGCTTTGAACGTCAATCTGACGAATTTTGCGATTCAGCTGATCATATTCCTGATGATTTTTTTGCTTTTGAAAAAATTTGCATTTGCACCTATTGTTCGCATGCTCGAAGAACGCCGCAAAACAATTGATGATGGCGTACGCATGGGATTAAAAATGGAGCAAGCTAAAGAAAAGCTGGATAAAGATATCGCAAAAGAGGTACGTCAGGCTCGTCAAGAAGCCGATAAAATTATCGCAAATGGTCACAAAGAGGCTCGTGATGTTATTCGTGAGGCTGAAAAAGCAGCTCAGCGTAAAGCAGAGTCTATATTGGCCGATGCAGAAGTACGGCTACAGGAAGAAGCTCGCCGTGCGAAGCAGTCACTCGAAAAAGACATTGTTGGTCTTGTGTCAGAAGCAACCGAGGCTATTGTGGAAGAAAAAGTTGATGAGTTGAAAGACTCAAAAATTATCGACAAAGTTATTAGAGAGCGCAATAAAAAATAATGATAGTTCATCGCCACCAGCTCGCAGAATATATTGCAGACAAATCTGAGACGTCTACAGATTACAAAAAGTTGGTGCGCGAAGTAGCTGCGTATTTGCTAGATGAACAAAAGACAGATGATTTAGCATCACTGATGAGAGATGTAGCCCGAATCCGTGCACGGCGCGGTTCGGTCGAAGCAACTGCCGTCAGTGCTCACACGCTTAGTAAAGACGTCCTAAAGGATTTGAAGAGTCTCGTAAAGCAAGAGTTTCCACATGCTAAAGAAGTAACTATAAGCACGCGCATCGAGCCAGATGTCGTAGGCGGGTTGTTACTTGAACTACCCGATGAGCAGATAGATTTATCAGTACGCCGCAAACTAGCAATGTTTCGGCATTTAACAGACGCGATTAAGGAGTAATATGGAAGTATCGATCCAAGAATTATCAGCCGATATCCGCTCTGCTATTGCAGACCTAAAACACACTCCGGATATTGAACGTACCGGCGTCGTGACACGGGTTGGCGATGGTATTGTGTGGATTTACGGGTTAACAGAATGTGGTTTTTCAGAAATGATTGAAATCACGACTATTGATGGCACTAAGATGACTGCCTTTGCCTTTAACCTGGGCGAGGATGAAATCGGCGGCGTATTGCTTGGTGACGATACGGTAGTTAAAGCTGGAGCGACAGCGAAGCTGACCGGTAATGTTATGGAAGTTCCTGTCGGACCAGAACTTGTAGGACGAGTGGTGAATCCGCTTGGACAACCGCTCGACGGCAAAGGTGCTATCAAGGCTAAATTGCAGTCCCGCGTTGAGCAGCCTGCTCCTGGTGTACTACAGCGCAAGAGTGTACATGAACCAATGATGACCGGACTTACGGCTATCGACGCCATGGTGCCTATCGGACGCGGCCAACGTGAGCTTATTATCGGTGACCGTCAAACTGGTAAGACTGCTGTTGCTGTTGACACTATGATTAACCAGCATAAACAAGATACCGGCGTCATAAATATATACGTCGCTATCGGGCAAAAGCTCAGTAAAGTAGCGCGCTTAGTTGAGCGATTAAAGCGTGAGGGTGTTATGGATCAGACTATTATCGTTGCAACCAGCGCATCCGATCCGGCCAGTATGCAGTATTTAGCACCATATGCAGCTACCAGCATGGGAGAATACTTCCGCGATAATAAACAGCACGCCTTAATAATTTATGACGATCTTACAAAGCATGCCGCAGCCTACCGTCAGATGTCACTATTGCTTCGCCGTCCACCAGGACGTGAAGCATATCCTGGTGATGTGTTCTATCTGCACTCTCGTCTGCTTGAGCGTTCAGCAAAACTCAGCGACGATCTAGGTTCTGGCTCGCTGACTGCCCTGCCAATTATTGAGACACAAGCTGGTGACATTAGTGCATATATCCCTACGAATGTTATTTCTATAACTGACGGACAGATATTCATGGAAACTAATTTGTTCTACCAGGGTATTCGACCAGCTATCTCCGTTGGTTTGTCGGTATCACGCGTTGGTGGTAGTGCCCAGACCAAAGCCGTAAAATCAGTCGCTAAAAGCTTGCGTATCGAGTTGGCTCAGTTCCGAGAACTCGCCGCATTTAGCCAGTTTTCTACTGACCTTGATGCCGAAACCCGTCAGCGGATTGAACGCGGTCAGCGTTTGACCGAGCTACTTAAACAGCCACAATTCAGCCCATACAGCACTTGGCAGATGTATGCCACCCTGTTAGCTGCAACCAATGGTGCCTTCGATACAGTACCAGTCGATAAGATTAAACTAGCTGATGCCAACCTACTCCGTGAACTGAAGCATGACAATAAAAAAGCCATGGATGCCATAAATACAGGTGATGAACCCGATGATAAAACTAAAAAACTGATTATCAGCACTGCTCAAAAGATAGCTAAAAGCTATGAGCACCATGAGGACGTTAAGCAGGGTTAATATCTAGTATGGCGAATACAATAACACTTAAACGACGCATCGGATCTGTTAAAAATACTAAACAGATCACTAAGGCTATGGAGCTGGTTGCGGCCAGCAAGATGCGTCGAGCTCAAGAATATGCTAGTGAAGGCCGGGTATATCGCCAAGCCTCATATTCATTATTGTCTCGTCTTAGCAAGCTCACTGACGTAGAATCACATCCGCTTTATGAGCAGCGTGATATTCAAACCCGACTCTACATAGTCGTCACCAGTAACCGTGGTTTAGCAGGTGCATATAACAGTAATATTCTGCGCATGCTGACGCGCGCACTCCGTGAAGATAAAGCTCAAAATGTTTCCACGAAAATAATCACTATTGGTAAAAAAGGCGCTCAATTTGCGCGTCGCCTGGAAGATGCTGATCTCGTAGCGGCCTATGATGGATTTGATGACCATCCGTCGCCTAAAACTGTGCGCGGCATATTAGAAAGCGTTGCTGATTTGTATATCGGAAAAACTGTTGATGATGTGCAGCTGATGTTCACAGAGTTTAAATCTAATCTTGTTCAAGAAGCCCATGCCTTGCAGCTACTCCCTGCCCGATTTCAGGCCTCAGAATCAGATGAAACCGGACCAGAACTGACCAATACTACATTTGAACCATCCATTCAGGCGGTACTCGACAATGTGACGCTACGACTCCTTGAGGTTCAGTTATGGCAGGCGTTGCTTGAATCAATTGCCAGCGAGCATTCAATGCGCATGTTGGCTATGAAAAGCGCAACCGATAACGCTACAGATTTGATTGCTGACTTAACGCTGGCATTCAATACGGCCCGTCAGGCGGCTATCACCCAGGAGCTAGCGGAGATTACCGGTGGTGCGGAGGCAATGAAATAATGTTTGTTGATACACTGCACATTTCCCGCCAAGGCTATGTTTATCCGACCGAACGTGCTGATGATTTAATTTTTCAAGATTTCTATGCCAAGACGGCACATATTCCAGATGAATATGAAGCAGAAGCAATGTTTATAACAGATAAAGTTGTTGATTTAGGGTTTGAGGCCGGGTGGTTCTTCGATAAGCTTTCAGATGAAAAAATATCCGTTTTGATTCATAAGGCACGAGAAGGTTCAGATGTCAGCGCACCGTATTCTCCTGAGTTTAATACCCTGTTCGATGATATGGCGCGCAAAGCAATTGATGTAGGCAGTCACGCCTGTAGGATGACATATGTTAAGTTAATGAATGGAGATGAGGAATAATATGGCGGAAGCAACCAAATTGAAAAATACTACAACCGGGAAGATTAGTCAGATTGCTGGTGTTGTCGTTGATGTTGAGTTTAGCGCTGGACACTTACCAGCTATTTATAACGCGCTCAGCGTAACTCATGATGACAAAGAGCTTATATTTGAAGTAGCGCAGCATTTAAGCGAAACAAGTGTACGTGCGATTGCGCTAGGCTCAACCGACGGGTTAGCAAGAGGTACTGAGGTAAAAGATACCGGGAGTGCAATCAGCGTACCAATCGGTGAATCTACTCTGGGGAGAATGTTCAACGTGACCGGGCAGCCAATCGATGGTCAAGCTGATTCGTTCAAGGACTATGCACCGATTCACCGCGATCCGCCAGCATTGATTGATCAGTCAAGCCAGGTTGAAATTTTGGAAACAGGTATAAAAGTTATCGATCTTATAGCGCCTATTACCAAAGGTGGGAAAGTTGGATTGTTCGGTGGAGCCGGCGTTGGTAAAACCGTTCTTATTCAAGAGCTTATAAACAACATCGCTAAATTCCACAGTGGTTATTCCGTATTTGCCGGCGTTGGTGAACGAACCCGTGAAGGCAATGATCTTTACAATGAAATGAAAGAATCTGGTGTGCTAAAAAATACATCACTCGTATTCGGCCAGATGAATGAACCACCTGGGGCACGCCTGCGTGTTGGACTGTCTGGTCTGACAATTGCCGAAGGCTTCCGCGACCAAGGCAAGGATACGCTATTGTTCATTGATAACATCTTCCGTTTCACCCAAGCCGGTGCTGAGGTTTCCGCGCTACTCGGACGCTTGCCGAGCGCGGTCGGTTACCAGCCAAACTTGGCACAAGAAATGGGTGCCTTGCAAGAACGAATTACCAGTACCCGAAAAGGTTCTATTACATCTGTACAGGCTGTGTATGTTCCTGCCGACGACCTCACGGACCCTGCTCCTGCTACGACATTTGCTCACCTTGATTCTACTATCGTACTTAACCGTGCATTGACAGAGCTAGGTCTCTACCCTGCCGTTGACCCGCTCGACAGTAGTTCGACTATTCTTGACCCAGAAATTGTTGGTGACGATCATTACCAGGTTGCCCGGGAAGTGCAACGCATATTGCAGCGTTACAAAGATTTGCAGGACATCATTGCTATCTTGGGTATGGAAGAACTATCAGATGAAGATAAGCAGACGGTTTCTCGTGCTCGTAAAATTCAACGTTTCCTCACGCAACCATTTTACGTAGGTGAAGTGTTTACAGGGATTGCTGGTAAATACGTGAGTCTTGCCGATACGATTGCCGGATTCCGTGAAATTCTAGACGGCAAGCACGATGATAAAAATGAACAAGATTTTTATATGAAGGGCGATATCTCTGAGGTTAAAGCGAGCAAATAATGTTTGAGTTTCAGCTTATCGCATTGAATGGTCAGAAATTTACTGGTCAGGTACATGAGGTACTACTACCTACACTTGAAGGTGAGATAGGTGTATTCGAGGGGCATATGCCACTTGTTAGCGTCGCTGATTACGGCGTAATTAGTGTTCGTGTAAAACCAACAGACAGAGACGACATGATGGCGTTGTTTGCAATTTCTGGCGGAGTTATCGAAGTTGAAAACAATACGTTACGAGTTCTGGTAGATGCAGCTGAAAGCGCTGATGAAATTAATGAAGACGAGGCTCAAAAAGCTTTTGAATTAGCTCAAAAAATGAAATCCGAAGCAACTGATCAAATAAGTCTCGATCAGGCCCAAAGCTTGATAGATAGGCACGCGGTCAGGTTGCAAGTCGCGGGGCTTAAAAGACGTCGTCGTTCTTAGTTCTATTAGATCTAAACATCGAAAACCCAAATCCAACTAATGCTACCTGTCCGGCAAGCCATTGTCTGATACGTTTTTTGGGGGGAATCTCTGACTCGGTTGTAATTGCTACACTTTCTGGAGTTTCAATCAGTGCTGACTCTAGAGCTTGAACATATGAAGCTCTGCCAACAAGATCTAGTACATGAACGCCAACTTTCATTAATTTCTGACGTACTTCATTATCATCACCTGCAAGTTTAGTTGCTTCTACATTAAGATCATTCCACAAGTGAGTATTTTGGGCAGCTAATGACTCGGCTAAATGCTGGATGTATGCTGGATCACTACGTAATTCCATTCTGGCAATATGAATAAGCTCTTGATGTATGTGTGGTAACCCGCTTCCTAAATCCATCGGATATTCTGCCATAGTGAAGTTCCTTACATCTTTATAGTATGCCTCCGGCTTAAATTCACAGTGATTTTTCTCACTTGCTTGCACTACAATCACCAAGTGATAGTATTGTAAGGTTGCAAATTAATTGAAGGATATTTACCTAAATGGAGCGATTACATACTATGGAAACACAGATTCTAGCAGTCACTGATGCCTTAGGCCAAGGCCAAGGTGCTATTCATGTTAAGCACGAGGACACACAGCAAGAGGCTGAAGCACGGGCAGAAACCGTTCTTAACTACTATGAAAATGTACCAGCTGGTCGTCCGGTAGGCTGTATAGACGGTCGTGATGTACTTGAAACCATAGATGGTGATGTGAGTGAATTAGGCCCAAAGACAGCTGGCGGTTCTGCTATTAGCGGATTGTACGCGCGTGCTATGGAGGGACATATCAGTACAATTACTGACGCATACTCTAACCTCGCTAGTGTCATAGACATGCTTGAAGAACAAGGCGAAGCACCTGCCCGTTTCCATATTGATGCAGATAACAAAGATAAAGTCTTTTCTGCTTTAGAGATGGCTCGAACTGAGTTTTCTGACGTAAGTTCTATAGATGATTTTATTTCTGCAGTGATCACAAACGAACATATACCTGCCGGTACAGGATGTGGTATGGGTGATCAGTTCAAGGGAGCTGTTTCATGTATGGCTCGGCAACCTCGTACCTACAAACGCGGTGATCAGGAAATTACCGAAACTACAGAAGAAGCCACTATGCGCCTTGCATTTATGCGCAGTAGTACACAAGCGATTAGCTCTGATACATTCGATGACTCTGTTTTTGACTCTCAGGTTGAAAATGCTACAGCAATGGTTGAAGCTGGCGCCCTGAACGAGTTTAATGAGTTGAAAGCACTTATAATAGCCGACCGTGTTCTGTTGGATGCAGGCGTGGAAGGCGGGGTTTACAAGCGCTTAGAGGTATTAGGAACAAGTGATGAAGGCGTGCATGGGCATGATGAAGACGGCGTAACGATTATGAAAACCAAAGGTAAGGTATTCAATGTCAGCCGATACTTCCAAGAAACTGGTGATAGATACTTTAGTTATGAGCAGTGGATAAAACATCCAATAGCACAGACAATTTCGACCGGAATTGAAGACTACGAATCGTCGGTTAGCAGGAACGCGCAAGCTATTGACGCTTCTAATGTGGCTGCTTATTTCCAGTTGTCAGATGGCTCTCCGCGTATAATTCTTGCCGAATAGTTACCATCTCCTTTACAGATTGCCAAGTATTGGTTACGATTAGACCAATAAGGGAGAAACTATGAAATTAAATAATCGTGTATCTAGCGTTCTTATTGAATTTGCAGGAGCTTTGTTGCTCAGCTTGGTTCTATTGAACCTCATCTATAACCGTTTAAATGCAGCTCTTTTTCAAGCAGCTGTGACCGGACTGGTATTACTTGTAATGTTAGTATTATTCCCTAGGGAAAATAGCGGTTATTTCAACCCTGCCGTGACAATAGCTAAATGGACCGCGCGTAAACTTCAAACGGTAGAAACAGTATTCTTTCTGCTAGCCCACGGGTTAGCTGGGGTTGTCGCCTGGACG
>JBBQYC010000024.1:0-10771 GCA_038209015.1 Saccharimonadales bacterium (SeqCode) | reverse complement strand
TATGAGTAATATGCCAACCACCGCAGCATGTAGCCAGGTAAATGATATTGAAAGCCAGGAATTGCTATTGATAGTTCCAAAAATACTGAAAATTAATAAGAGGGTTACAATGCCAAGAAACCCGATAATGCGTTCAGATGCAACAATACCAGATGCTTCTCCTACCGAAAGGCCGGACTTTTTCAAGAAGCGTAGGTTCAATGTGGCGGAGCCCACACCACCCGGTACGATTTTGCTTACAAAAGAGCTGGCTAGTTGGACAAGAGACAATCGCCCAATATGCAGTGGTGAATTCGTGAGCATATAGACCACAAGAGCTGCAAACCCATAGGTAGCAAAAGAAGTAATTATAATTGGTACGAGCCACCAGTAATTGATACCAGTTAGATTTTGCAGGGCACCTCTAAACTCATCAATCTGAGGTATCAGGACGTATAACAATGCCGTAAACAGTAGCACAGAAAAGAGTTTTTTGAAGTTGACCCTGTGAACGTCAGCCGTTTCTAAGTCTTCTTTGATGTTCAGTGAATCTTGGAGCGCTTTTCTAAGCTCAGGCAGTAAGTTCGGCTGTTGTTTAAGAGATGCATTTGTAGCAGCTGGAAGAATAGCTTTCTGTAGGTACGGCAGGCTGCTTTTGAGGTGTACTTGGTCAATATGCTTCCTTGCGGTCTGAACAGTTCTATCAACACCCGCCATAAGTGATAGTGATATCAAAAGTTGCGCTATATCAATTTTTTTTCTGACGGGACTTGGCGCAATTTCAGTAAATCCGAAGTCAATTATAAAAGCGTCAGATTTAGAATTGACCATTATATTATCAGCCCGAAGGTCACGGTGTGAGATATTCGCTGCATGCAGCTGTCGCACTTGTTTCCATATGCTATCGAGCACGGATGTCTTAATTACTTTATAGCTGCTGAGCGGTTTAGCATCTAAGTACTCTTGGACGAGCACCCACTTACTACCAAGCGGAAACATGACCAAGGTTTCAGCTGTGTTAACTCCCGCATTTTTTGCCCATAGTCCGCCGAGGGCTTCGATTTCAAGATTTCTTTTACTTGATATATATACTTCTTCATTCACGGCAGATTTGAAGCGCAAAAATCGCAGGGATTTAAATAGCCAATCCGCCGCATATTCTTGCTGTCCAAAAATTTTAACGAACAGTTTTTGACCAGATTTAGTCGTTACCAACAAGGGGACTGAACCTCTTGCATCCACATTCATTCGTCTGATGGAGCTTCCAGGATATCCGTACTCGTTCAATTTGCGCCGCAATTTCGAGTAGCTTATGGGTGATCGTCTTGTTCCAATAGCAAGAGACACCAGTGCGGCAATGAGCATACCAAGAGCCCACCCCCCAACAATATCTAGCGGGAAGTGAGCGCCAATGTAAATACGACTGGAGCCAACAAGTATGACTATCCAAACGAGATATTTACGGTAGCGTCTATCTACGTGGTAGTACAGCGCAAATACGCAAGCCGCAACAAGCGCTGAGTGCCCTGAAGGGAAGCCATTACCACTAAAAGCTTCTGAGCTTAGATTAACAAAATTCTCAATGAATTCACCCGGTCGGCCCCGACCGATGAGCGACTTCATGATTTTGGCTGTTAGCCATGCTAATGACCCGCTTATTAAGAGAGAAAATACTAACCTCAGCCTTCCAAGTGCATAAGCAAGTGCAGCCCAGAATACCAATGACAGTAAAGCTCCAAGTTGTGTAACCAAAAATAAGAACGGTAATAGCTCAGAAGGCATATTATTAACAAAATTAAACAAGGGTTTTTCAATACTATCTAGCGTGCCAGCATTGCCGGCCTGGATTGTACTCAGTAGTAAAACGCTAAACCCAAGCAACGCCATAACCACATAGCGAGGATCTCTTGTAATGGGCCCTGAACGTATGCCATCAACCCTGAAATAAGAAAGAATTCGTTCTGTATATTTAAGCATGACCAGTCAATTTATTAATTATTTAACCGGATTATATATTTGATATTACACAGAAACTATTAGATAGATTACGGAATCATGGCCACCAGCAACGAGTCCATACTCTGGCTAGTCATCTCTTTCACGATGTCCGACTCAACATCCTATGTTATTGAACGGGTACATCTTAACTTGCCTCAATTGTTTCTAGAACAGGGGTAGTGAGTGGCATTTTAGGCATCAGAATATTTTTTTGATCGTCGGTTAATCTATCCAATGAATGCTTGCCCCACGTTCTGATAACATTCATCATGAATACTTGCCGGATAAATTCTTTAGATGTTTCAATAGACTCATTTATGTCGGCCATCCAATCTTCGTCTAATTGGAAGTCGGTAACAACTTCAATTCTTTCTTCAAGAGTCAATTCTTCAGTAAATTCTGTTGGCATCAGGTTATCAAAGTTGCGCACCAATATTTCGACGATGGTATCCAGCGAAAAAGCCTCAATCATAGCAATGGTTCCTGTGGCCTCGTTTTCCAGTGAGGTAGAGCGTCTGACGGCCTCCGCATATAAATCTTCGTCAGCATAAACATCAATTAAGTTAACGCTCCGTTCATCTGCAAGTTGCTGAATAGCTTGAAAACGTTCCTGGAACTGAGCGGCTAAGCTCTCTGGAGTAATACCAGATATTTCACCGTAGCGTTCCGCGTAATCATTAAGCATATGCCGGCCGCCCTGAGGGTTGTATGTCAGATCATGCTCTTCATAAAATTCTGCTAAGTCACCGTACTCACCCCGTGCAAGCTCAGCATCTAACGTGCGCATCGTGTCAATTGGTTGGCTGGGATCATCGAACTGGGAAATAAAAAATATAACTTCATCCCGGAACTCTTGTGCCAAATCTTTTTCTGGTATAAAAGCTGGATCTAAGTAGAGTTCTTCTGCAATTCGTTGCATTACTAACCGCTGCTTAATCTGGCGCATCGCCACAGCTTCCGCCATACCAAGGGTTACTTCGGGGCTTCTCTCTTGGTTCTCAAATGAATCCATATATTACAACCATATAATAAAAATAGAATATTGTAAACTAATCTGGTTGATTATTCAGTGATTGCCATAAGTGAAGACTGGCGACCGTACGGTATGGGCTCCAGCGTTTAGCAAATGCTTCTAATTCTTTCTTAGCTGGCATATCGTCCCATTTGTAGATATTCATCATGGCGCGCTGCAAACCGATGTCATCAGGCGCAAATATATCGGGGCGGCCAAGTGTGAACATCAAAAACATCTGTGCTGTCCATGTGCCAATGCCTTTTACATCAGTTAATTCAGCTATGACTTGCTCATCAGTCTGGGTGTCCAAATGGTGATAAACAGCCGGGTTTTCATAAAAGTGACTGGCTAGATCTGTTATGTAACTTGTTTTCTGTTTGGACAAGCCGATTGCTTTGATTTGATCCTCTGATAATGCCATGACGTTCGCGGGTTTAAGTTGGGTAGTTGACTGAAAACGTGAAAATATCGCACTGGCGGCAGCCACGGATACCTGCTGGCCAACAATCGAGCGGCATAAGGCGCCAAAATAATCAGATGGCCGATCATGTACTTCCAGAGACTGTCGTTTTATGTACGCACCAAGTACAGGGTCTTGAAGGATTAGATGTTTTTCAGCATCAGCTATCGCAGCTGCATCCATTATTATTCAGTGGTGCCGTCTTGCGGCTGCCATCCCAGTGAATTTTCGAGTGAATGTTGACGGTCTATATTATTCCCAACACCGTAGACTATTGTGTAATTATTAGGGATTTTTTCAGCTATCAAGCTGGCTTCAACCAAGGCGACGCAGTCGCGCTGGCTGAGCCATACATGGCGTTCTGATGGCGGGGAGTCGGGCGGAGCATCATTACTATTTACGCCACCAAACCTGATACAAATAATTTCTAGGCTCTTAGCACTGGCGTAGTAACGACCTAATGCCTCAACCATGCATTTTGCTGCGCCGTAAGGACTGTCAGGAACTGGCAGGGTGTACGGGTCCAGCAAGTCGTCTTGACCGTGGTTAACAAAATCATCGGCGTGAACAGAACTGGCTATGATAACCCGCTTAACGCCTGCTTGCTGAGCTGCTTCAAGCACATTAAATGCTCCCTGTAGGTTCTTTGGTTCGAACCGCTCAGTAAGCCAGTTGTCGTGCTTGGTCGCCCATGCCAGGTGAATGACGGCATCATGCCCTGGCAGCGTATGCAGCAACTGGGAATAGTCTAAAATATCATGTTTCGGCAGGTCAAAATCAGTTATCTCGTGTTCATTTAGGCCTTGTTTGAGGATGTTGCCAACAGTTCCGCCACTACCAGTCATTAGGATTTTCACTAGTTGATCTCCGCTATGACTCTGGCGGGAGAGCCGTCTAAATCTAAACGCATTGGCAGGGCATAGATGGTCGCCTGATGGCCGGATAACTGCTCAACATTGCGCAAGTTTTCTATCAGCAAAATATTGGCTGCCAGTAGGGTTTTATGGATCGGGAAACTGTCTTCATTATCAAAACTGCAGGTATCTACACCAACCATCTTGACCTTCTGTTCTACCAGATAATCAGCTATTTCCTGGGTCATGACAGGGTATTCAGTAAAATACTCCTTGCTATAAAACTGATAACTCATTTGCGTGTTGAAGATGACTATATCACCAGCTTGAATACCCGCTTCTTGCACAGCCTTTACGGTGAACACGCCATTTTTTAGCAGGATGTAGCGGGCTGGACCAACAAAATCATCCACATTGAACTTATCTAATGTCTTTCCATCCTCAAGCATATGAGCTGGCGCATCTATGTGCGTGCCGGCGTGTGTGCCCATCTGCAGCGAGTGACCAAGGTATCCAGCTGATTCTATTGTGTCAGCAGGAGTTATTTCGGTTGTTGGGTCACCAGGATAGACGGGCGTTTCAGTATTGAGACGATGAGTAAGGTCAATGAACATGGTTTTATTCTACACGACTTGCACTTACGGGCGGGACTAAACAAGCCTACACTGGTACACTCGGGTATATATGAATGACTTAACGCAATTAGGCTGGAACGATGATCTGACGCGTGCATGGAATGAATTAAGCCTGGCGGGCAGTACACCGGCGCGTGTTATTGCGGATTTTGGATCGGTACTTAAAATTGCGCTGCCAGAGGAGCGGAAAGCCGAAATATCTGGGCGTTTGGAATATATATCCGAGCCGACCGAACTACCCAAGGTGGGTGACTGGGTGGTGGTTCAGCTTATGGGCGATGATTCAGCGATGGTAGAAGCGGTGTTGCCACGGTCTAGCGCCATTACTCGCAAAGCAGCTGGCGACAAGGTAGAAAAACAAATACTAGCAGTTAACATAGACGTTGCATTTATTGTCCAAGCGCTGGACCATGATTTTAGCCCGGAGCGTATTGAGCGGTATTTATATCAACTCAAAGTCAGTAATATCCAGCCGGTGCTTATACTCAACAAGGCCGATAAGACAGATAATATTGCGCAGTATACCGACAAACTCAGTAGTCGAGTGCCGTATGTAACCGCCAGTGCAAAAACAGGTGAGGGCATGGAGGCAATACTCCAGCACATCAAACCCGGTCAGACGGCCGTGTTGTTAGGTTCGTCAGGAGTAGGCAAGTCAACTATTATAAATCAGCTGTTAGGTCAGGAAATCCAGAGAACACAGGAAATTCGCGAAGAAGACAGCATGGGGCGGCATACAACCACGCACCGTGAACTGTTCAGGCTGGAAAATGGCGGTTTGCTTATAGATACACCGGGCATTCGGGAGTTGCAGTTGTGGGGCAGTGAAGAAGAATTAAAAGATACGTTTGAAGATGTACTACAGCTTATGCCGCTGTGCCAGTTCAGCAACTGCGGCCATACAACAGAACCAGGGTGTGCAGTTCAGGCTGCGATTACCGCCGGAAAGCTCAGCAAAACCCGATACAACAATTATCTAAAGATGAAGAAAGAGCTGGGATATCTCAAAACTAAGGCTGACCAAGATACGCTCGCTGAAAAGAAAAAGGCGCGATCAAAAATCCTTAAACAGCACTACAAATCAATCAACGAATCCCCAAGACGCAAGAATAAATAGACAAACAAAAACCGCCCTGTTACGGGCGGTCTTGTAACTAAATAGTTTTTATTTAGTTTCGGCTGTCTTTACCAGTATTTACGAACTGGATACACAGACCCTGATTACGGAAACCGTAATCTGCATAACCACCAGTCTTACATTGCTCTTTATTTTCTAGTGGAGCTTGTTCAAAATCATAGATTGTAGTATCACCAGTAGTTGCAAGAATTACATTATCTAGGTAACCAGCTAAACCGGTATCGTTTGCTGATGTATCACCGACACTGATGGCGAACATACGGATAGTACTGCCTTCTTCTAGTCCTGCAAGCGTTGTTGGGCATTGTGTACCGCTGCCCCGTGCCTGAACATGGGTAGGTGTATTAGTAGCAGAGAATGTCGCTGTTTCGAAGTTTGTCGTTGAACCGACAGTCGGAGTGAAGTCGAACCGGCAGGTGTAGAAGTTATCTTCTTCAACGCCTGGGTTATTCGTATATACATTCAGATAGAAATCATTTGCATCTGTTGGAGTGCCATTGCCCGCTATCATGAAATCGTATGAAATTGACTCAAGCTCGTCAGCATCCATGAACACAAAGTTTTCAGCAACAAACTTGTCACAGTTTGCTTTGTTATGCGCGGAGTTTGAACAAGGATCTCCAGCATGAGTATTTGTGATTGGTTCAACGTATAAACTTCCCGCACCAATACTTGCTACATCGTTTGTGAACTCATAAGGTGTTTTGGTTTTTTGGTCGCGGTTGAACCACCAACCTTCACTATCATTTTCTACTGTTGACGTTACTGTGTTTCCGGTTACAACAGTTGTAGTTGTGGCGGCGCTTACTGAGTACAGCATGTTGAGCCCCAGTGTTACTGCAAAGGCTAGTACCAGTGCGAGTATGCTTATTTTGATTTGCGAACGCCTCTTCATACCATAAAGATTGTAATGCGCCATTGACCCTCCTAAATTAGTACTTGCATTATAAACCCTACAGTCAAATCAGCCCAAACCGGCATGTATCATGTTTCAGGCACAAAAACATACTACAGAGCTAGGTTTACCAAAATAGTCAGCACAATGCTCAAAATAATACTGACTATGAGTGGCCACCAAAAGAATTTTACGTATACCTTGCCTGACTGATTCGACATTCGCTTCATACAAACGGCTCCTGTTACTACATATATTCTGTAGCAAATAACTGAATTTTCTGTGTGTAATCAAACGCCACTAACGCCAGCAACCAGGTATAGTGGTAGCTGTCAGAATATAAGTATTATTGGAGGCATGATGAAGGCGGCGCAGATTAACGACTACGGGGATCCATCGGTAATTCAAGTTGTAGATACAGATACACCACAAGCGCAAGCAGGCCAGGTACTGGTTGAAGTACATGCGACAAGCTTGAACCCATTTGATACGACTATAAGAACTGGTGCTATGAAAGACGCCATTCCGTTGCAATTTCCAGTAACTCTGGGAGGAGATATAGCCGGAACAATTGTGGAACTCGGTGAAGGTGTAGAAGGTTTTTCTATAGGTGATAAGGTCTATGGCCAAGCCAATGTAGTGGCTGGTAACAGCGGGGCGTTTGCGGAGTGTGCAGCTACGGCAGTCGGGCAGATTGCGCGTGCTCCTGAGAACCTAGACATGTCGCAAACGGCTTCGTTGCCATTGGTAGGCGTGAGCGCGCTACAAGCTCTAACCGAGCATATCAACCTGCAAACGGGGCAGAAGATTCTCATTCATGGTGGTGCCGGTGGAATAGGCAGTATTGCTATTCAGATTGCCAAACATATGGGCGCATATGTTGCCACAACGGCGACAGGCCAGGGAATAGAGATTGTTAAAGGACTGGGTGCGGATGAGGTGATTGATTTTAAATCGCAGGATTTTGCGGATGAGCTAAGCGGTTTTGATGCAGTATTTGATACTGTCGGCCGGGACGATTTCACAAAGGCACTGAAGGTACTTAACCGTGGCGGTGTGGCAGTATCTATGATTGCGCAGGCAGATGAAAAGGCAGCAGAAGAACTAGGCGTAAATGCTTTCACGCAACAAACTAGAGCCACCACCGAACGTTTAAATGAACTGTGTGCGCTGGTTGAGACTGGCGTTGTGGTACCGCAGGTTGGCAAAGTATTTTCTTTGGATCAAATTCAGGAGGCGTTCACTGCACGTGAATCAGGCTCAGTTCAGGGAAAGGTAGTTATACAAATTAAACCGCAGTAATAAACCATAAAAATTTTATATGGTTCTGGGTGGTTTAGATAGTTTTTAGTTCTTTGCAACCTTCAAGGTTGAAGGCATCAATAGAGCTGTTTTCTGGACGGGCTATATCATCAGCGACCGTGATGTCCTCAATCAAACATTCCTTTTGCCAGACCGGATTCACCCGATTGTTCATAGTTAAACTAACAGAGGTTTCGATCCAGCTACCATTACTTGCTTTTGATAGAAGCGTATCGGTATTGTTGCATGAAGTTATAATCGCTCGGTTGCCATACTTATTAATACGCAGATAACGGTAATCAACGACATATCCGTCTATATTGTCTCGTGTTTCCGGCAGGTCAGGATGCGGGCAGTGGTCGACGCGCCTATCTGCAAATAGTTCAGAAATATCTTCTTTAGCCTGTTCTTTTTCCTGCGGGGTAGCAAGTGAAGAAAATGTATTTCTTGGAGCCATCATTGCCCAGATTATGGTCAGTAGCAAAGCCACGAGCAGCAACGTGTAGCCAGCATAAAGAAAACTCAGCCGGCGGTTCCTAAACTTAGTATTAGTTTTTTTAATTTTTGGTGATTTTGTTCGTGCCATGATTATCCTTTAAATTAATTAATGTTTGCGATTACGGAATACACTATTTATTAAGTTTAATGAATGTTTCAATCCAACCCATAAACTCGTCATAGTATGGGCTATCCTGTGCGTTATACTCGCCGTCTCCACCAGTTACGGTGCTAAAACTAATCTCAAGCCACCTGTTACCGTCTGTTTTATGTAACACCGTGACTCCATCTGTAGTATGACCCGAATTGAACATTACAACTTGAGAATCAAGAACGGTGTTTACGTTAACAGACTCTGCATCAAAATAACCACCTCCACTATTTTTTACGATCTCTGCAGCTTGGCTCACAGTGGTGTCTTGATCAATCCCATCCCATTCAAGTTCAGTAAAATGTATAAAGGCACCTTTGACTATACTAAGTTGACCACCTCCCGCATCTTCATAATCAGGGCTTAGCAGGTACTGTCCGTTACCGGTCTCGCTATCCTCAAATGGGCCTTCTGCATTCTTCCAATCTTCGGGGATTGTATAGGAAATATTATTGATTGTTTTTATGCCAGAATCTTCAGTAGTAACTTTTTCAGTTGGTTCAGTAGTCTGCTCTGTATCTGTTACCGTAGAAGTCTCTACTGGTTTATTTTGTCTGTCATACACTAACCAGCCAACCGCGCCTAGTAACCCAATAATCATTACTACAGCCAGTATTCCTACTGCGCCAAATCCGTTTTGATACTTTTTCATTATTATTCCTTATGGTTATGTGTGTATTGTAGAGTAGTGTGTTGTAAATATCCACGCAGCTAATTATTTGTTAACAAAATCAGTAAGGCAGGAAAGTATTTTTATACCCTACGTAAATTTAGTCTGGAGTTCATATTTGTTCTTTGAGGTTTTGAAATTGCTATGTTCATTACATTCTACTAATCACACATATGCAATAATTATCGAACCATGAATCATATTATGAAAAATATATTCAAAAGAAGTAGGCGCTTCTATATCGTAGGTTTTTGTATATTCGCTTTCTTATTGCTGCAGTTTGGCATACCCGCTGATGTAATCGTACCTAGAACCTACCTGGAATCTAAGCCAATCGGATTGCATAGCCGGGAGGAATTCAAAAACCAACTGATAGCAGATAGTGAAGAAATCGAAATCAGTTTTGATTCGAAAATAGAAACATTCAAAGCAAGCGAGGTGGGAATTAATACGGATATTGAATCGACGATAGCGCAGTTACCGACGGTCAAAACTACAGACCGATTAATTCCTTTCAAGCCACTTTACATGGCTATTAACAAAAAAACGATCAAACCAGTCGTACATAGGGATGAATCAGTGATACGGGTCTTTGCAGCATCTGTCACTAAACGTATGAACAAAAAACCTGTTAATTCATCCGCAGAGATTAAAGACGGCCAATTGGTGATTGAGAAAGATGAGTATGGTGTTACTTATGATGCAGAGAGGCTGGAGGAAACACTGAAAACGCTCAGTCCGGTTTCAACAGAGACAGTTGAGGTCATACCAGAAAAAGAACCGGCAAAAGTCCAGGAAAAAGATTTGAATCCTCTCAAGCAAGAATTCAGTAAGAAAACGTCACAGTCCCTGACTATTAAATATAGTGAGACGGTTAAGAAAGTTGAACCTAAGACCTTAAGAACATGGCTGGCCATAAACCAGGATCCCAAAACCTCTAAATGGTCAATAAAATTCAATCCCAAGGCCGCAGATGAACAAATTCAAAAGTGGGCCGAAGACTACAATGTTGCCCCAGGTATTACGCAAGTAACGTACCTTGATGATATAGAAACATCACGCCGGACTGGTGCTTCTGGTCAGGTTCTTAATGTAGAAGATATCAGAGACCAGCTTGCTGAATGGTTCTCGAAGCCTACTGGAGACACAATAGTTTTATCTAGTTCAGTTTTACCA
>JBBQYC010000023.1:0-11146 GCA_038209015.1 Saccharimonadales bacterium (SeqCode) | reverse complement strand
ATATGAGTAGACATTTGTAGCTGGAGCAGCTGCAAGTGTTGTTCCACCACGTGGATCTTGCATTGCGTCATCATCAAGACCACGGAGATTCGTACCGCGCCATCCTGCGTTATCCAATTCGGCAAATGCTGGATATGCGCCTGCTTGTGCGTAATATGCTTCAAGCTGACCATGGATTGCCTTAATATCAGTTGTTCGCTCAGTATCACGAGCTTTTTGTTGGATGCCGGTAAAGGTTGTGATGACCAAGGCGGCCAAAATACCAATTACGACAATTACGATTAGAAGCTCGACAATAGTAAAGCCCTGTTGTTTTAATTTAGCTGTCATTCGAGTGTGCCCACCCTTTCTTTGAATGATTATTTTTTATAGTACTTTGGAAATATAACATCTCTCAGGCATAAGCGCAATGATTTATCCACAGTACCTAATTTAGAGCTTATCGACGATATGAAAAATCGTTGAACGATATTGTCCGGCCGAAATCCTCCCAAGCAAACGGGCGGCTGGCAAAATATCTTGCGGACAAAGCTCAGCCAGCGGCTTTTCGGTGGATTCATCGCTATTCGACCACTGTGGTTCAATCTGCGTCAGTAGCAGATTATGGCTGCCGAACACATCAGTTCGGGTATACACGCCGGTTCCGCCTTTTTTGCTAGCAACACCCGGATGTACCGGAATTGGATCAATCAAACAACTCCAGCCCAGACCTGGGTGGCTAAACGGACGTATATCTTCACCGTCAAGAATATATTCGAGATGGCGAGCGAACATTGTATCTTCTGGCACAGCGGGGCGAAATATACCTGTTAGTGATTCATTAAAAGTATCAGCTATTTCTTTTTGCGGCATATCAAGCCGCCGACAGTAGCCTACTAGCCCAGCAAATAGTTTTACATCTGCTGAATGAGCCATAACCGCCTTAGTGATGATGTGTGGCGTTTCAGGATTTCCCTGTCCAAAATCAAGTGCTAGGTCTCCGTGACCAGTGTAGCTGGCGCGCAGCCACCTTTCGTTGCCCAGATATGATTCGGATAAGGTTTCAATGACATCAATACTCATATATCCAGTATACAAGAAAGTAAAAGTCCGGTTCTGCAGGCCAAGTTTAGTAAAACCAAGCTTGCTGTTTAAGAAACTTTTAAGGAGTGGTCATGGGAGACCAAACTAAAAAAGCGCCACTTGGTTGCGCTTTTTTAGTTTGGTTGCAGTGAACCGCTACGTGGCGGAGGGAGAGGGATTCGAACCCTCGATACGGTTGCCCGCATACAGTCTTTCCAGGACTGCCAGTTCAACCACTCCTGCACCCCTCCATACTCTCATATTTTAAACTTGTTTTAATGTTCTTTGGTAGCATAGCATTTAAACTATTTCTATGAATACTATTTGTAGTAATATTTTACTTTTTTGGAAAAAAAGGGTGTAGTTAAAATAACCCCTTGTTAACATCTTAGTATTAAAGGTAGACTAGTACTGGTAATGCCCGTTATAAAACTGACTGATGTGAGTAAACTATATGGCTTTGGGAACGCGACCACCGTTGCGCTTGATGAAGTCAATTTAAACGTGGAATCTGGTGAATTTATAGCAATCATGGGACCGAGCGGATCGGGTAAATCAACGCTGCTTAATATGGTTGGACTTCTCGATACGCCCACGCACGGTGAGTACAAGTTGGGTGATCGATACGTGTCCCGATTGCGTTCTGCTCGACGGGCAAAAGTGAGGCGCGATACTATTGGATTCGTGTTTCAGTCGTTCAACTTATTGAATAGCCTTACGGTTCTAGAAAACGTTGCGTTACCGCTCGCCTACAAGGGCATGACAGAAACGCGCCGTTCAAAACGTGCTGGCGATGCCTTAGAACAAGTTGGACTGAGCGAGCGCGAATATTTTTATCCATATCAGCTTAGCGGTGGGCAAGCGCAGCGCGCTGCTGTAGCACGAGCAATTGTCAACAAGCCGCAAATAATTATTGCCGACGAGCCGACCGGTAATCTCGACTCGACTGCAAGCCGGGTGGTAATGGAGTTGCTTTCAGATATTCATAAATCTGGAAGTACCATCTTAATGGTCACACATAATCCGGAACTCACCCGCTATGCAACTAGGGTGGTATTTATGCACGACGGATCTATTATTTCTGATGAGAATTCCAAACTTGGCGAAGTACCTGACTTAGCACTTACTACCATGTATAGCGTACCCAATAAAACATTCAAGGATGATGTTGAAGGCGTTTCAGCACTTATGAAAGAGATACCTAAAGAAGAAAAAAAGAAAGAAAAGCCTAAGCAACGCCGTAAAACTACCGTAAAGAAATATAAAAAGAATGGAACAAAGAAATGATGTTTATGAACTATGCCAAAATGGCTCTTCGATCACTGTCTGCCGCTAAATGGCGTAGTTTTTTGACCATGTTGGGTGTACTAATCGGTGTATTAAGCGTTGTGACGATTGTGAGTCTTGGTGAGGGAGTCAAGCAGCAAATTACACGGCAAATTAATTCTGCAGGACCAGACTTGATTACTGTCCGTCCGGGCCAGCTTATTCAGCGCGATGCATCGGGCAATTTGGTAGATGTTGATTTCTTAGGTGTGTTTGGCAGTGGTAGTTTGAGTGCGGCTGATGTTGAAGTCGTTAAAAAAACTCCAGAAGTAGGAGTGAGTGTACCGTTTGGTTTATTGAACGGAGTACCCCAGTATGAAGACAAAAAAGCTCCGCAAGCACTCATTATCGGTACCTCACATGAGCTGCCTTCAGTATTCGATGCTGATATTCAATATGGCAACTTCTTTGGCGATGCAGAGATTTCGCCTAATGTTGCAGTTATCGGCAACGAAATTGCGGCGGAACTATTCAATGAGAATGCTCCAATTGGTAAATCATTTACACTGCGCGGTAAACAAATTATGGTCCGTGGAGTTATGGAAGAATTTCAAAGTAATCCGCTGAGTCCAGGTTTCGACTATAATCGAGCAGTATTTATTCCATATGATTATGCAACCGAAATTGCTGGTGGCCAACTGCAAAACTATCAGATTCTTTCCCGTCCAGCCAAGGGCGTTTCAGTTGATGAAACCGTCGCTGGTATTGAGAAGCGCCTAACTGAAACATATGGTGGCCAGCAAGATTTTACCGTACTAAGAGCTTCCGATAATCTTAAAATTGCCGGACAGGCGCTTACGACCATGACAGCTCTTGTTGCCAGTATTGCAGCTATTTCGCTCATTGTAGGTGGTATCGGAATTATGAATATTATGTTGGTTGCAGTCTCTGAGCGGACCGGAGAAATAGGCGTCAGAAAGAGCCTTGGGGCTACAAGTTACCAAATACTCATTCAGTTCTTCATAGAAGCAGTGGTACTTAGTGGTGTTGGTGGAATCTTAGGTATCCTTGCTTCCCTGGCAGCTAATTATTTTATACGCTTATTTACGGACTTCGAACCAGCACTTGATATTACCATTATGGGAATTGCCTTCATTGTGGCCATATTAGTGGGATCAATATTTGGACTTATGCCAGCTATAAAAGCAGCTTCTAAAGACCCCATTGAATCGCTTCGAAGAATCTAACGCAGCGTATCGATAAACTGGCCATTGATGCTGTTAGTGGTATACAAAAGCAGCCAAATACTTGCAGCAGCGATGAGTAACAATACCAAAAAACGCCTACGTTCACTCATTGTCAGCCTCCGGATATGCTACGACTACCAACCTGTCTACGGCAGTCCAAATGGGGGTGCATGTATACAGCGTCAGTCTCTCGTCTTTAGTTGGTTCTTCTATCTCGATTGCTGTCGCTGGTACTACCTTGGTTTCTGCCACTCGATACGAAGTAACTGATCCATTCCATATAACTTGGATCTCATCACCTACTGCAACCTTATCAAGATGATAAAACACAGATGCTCCATCATAGGTAAACCGGTGGCCCACTAGAACCGTATTGCTACCTTTTGCTGGCATAGATGTATTAGGGCGTCGCCAGACTCCTTGATTTACCGTATCGACGCCATCGCCTTCTAAGATTTTTTCAGTCATACCAAGTCTAGGAATGACCACATAATTATGAGTCACGTCTAGTTCTTTGAGATTTATATCATTCGGAGCACTGACCTGAACTTGTCTGAGTCGGAAGGATAGTTCCGGCATAAATGGCGACAACACCACATATGAATTACACATGACAATCAGAATTAACAGTATTCTATTTAATCTGCTGAATAATTGCTCACTTGTTGCTGCTTTCATATACGCTTAGTATAGCGGAAAATAAGTTACTCTGAGATGACCAGTTTACCAACCATGCCTTGTGCTCTGTGGTTCATAATGGAGCAATAATATTCATATGTCTGGCCAGCCGCGGATTGTGGAATGGTGAAGGTAACTAAAGCATTGCCCCCAGTGTTTACCGTATCGCTCCGTACATTGAGCTCATCTATAACAAAGTCATGTGTTCCGTTCGAACTCGAGAGGTCAATAGTTATCGTATCTCCAGGCGCTGCCTTGATCTGCTCTATGGAATATCCAAAATTGAACATATCTATAGCATAATTTTGATCCTGCACGCCTGGGTCTTCGGCTGCAGTATCACTCTGACCACTCTGATCTGAACCCGCTAGTGATGTTCCTGCAGCATTGCTGGGTGTGCTCTGCTGCACTGATTCCGGTTGTGTCTGTGCTGTATCTGTCTGCACATCCCTATCGGCTGGTGTGTCTCTGGTAACTAAGAAACCAACTACGCCAAGAACGACTATAATGACGAGTCCAGTGATGCTGCCAACTGCTTTATTCATGCTTCTGTATTAGCAAGGACGGTATGGGTATGTATCAACTAGGTAGTTTTTCTATAGAAATTTGTAGTTCTATGCCATCTACTTTCACGGATGATGAATATTCTAGCTCGGTAGAGCTTACCTCTTCGGTTAGAGTTTCAGACTTGAGAGTCGACAGGTGTTCTTCTATAGCTTTGGTAAGTTCCTTGTCACTGCTATGAAGAAATAAAGCAATTCTGTCATCAACCTGTAATCCCGCATCTTTACGAGAATTTTGAATATGCCTGATAGTCTCGCGAAGCATTCCCTCGCGTTTAAGCTCCGGTGTGACCGATAGATCCAAATCAAATGCCTCCGATTGCTTCACTTCTTTTACATTGAGTTCTTCTTTTAAAATTTCCTCAAAATCAACAAATGTTCCTAGCTCTGGGACGGTCACCGAAGGCAATGGTTGCCGGACCTTTAGTTGGTTCTGTGCGCGTAGGCTTAGGCCCTGGTTTACATACTCGCGGAGTGACGACATCTCTTTAATGATGAGTTGGTTTATGTGCCCGGCCTGTGGCCAATCAAGAAGATGTACGCTTTCGCCGCCTGTCATTTTTTGAAATAGTTCATCAGCAAGGAATGGTGTAAATGGTGCAAGAATCATGCTCAGTTGCGTTAACAGATAGTGGAGTGTCCTATAGGCGTTCTGTTTATCTTCATCGCTCTCAGATTTCCAGAACCGTCGGCGTGAGCGGCGGACATACCAGTTGCTAGCGTCGTCAATGAATGGCAAAATTGGCTTCATGGCGCTTGGTATATCGTAAGCATCCATGTGTGCTTGTACTTCAGAGTTCAGTTGATGCAAGCGGGATGTTATCCAAAGATCAAGCGGATTTGTTAGGTCGGGTGTTGGATCGTCAAGGTCACCGTTCCACTCCCATCCGTCAACTTCAGCATACATAGTAAAGAAATCATACATGTTCCAGACCATGCCGAGTTTGCGCGCTATGTCTCCAACTTCTTTATCCTGCAAGGCAAAATCTTCGCCATTGAGCAAGGGGCTGGATAATAACAAGAAACGGAGTGAATCAGCACTGAATTTATCCATTAGTTCATTGGGGTCCGTATAGTTCCCGTAAGATTTACTCATCTTACGGCCGTCATTGCCTGCAACATTGCCTGTAACGATGACATTCTTAAACGAATTTTCACCGAACAGTGCCACACTCATAGCATGCATATAGTAGAACCACGCTCGCACTTGGCCGATATATTCAACGATAAAGTCGCCCGGGAAGTTTGCCTCAAACTTTTCTTTATTCTCAAACGGGTAGTGGAACTGAGCAAAAGGCATGCTGCCGGCCTCGAACCAGCTATCCATGACTTTGTCTATACGATGGTAGGTTAATCCATCTATATCAAATGTGACTTCATCAATCCACGGGCGGTGGTAATCGTCGAGATCCACGCCAGAAAGCTGTTTCAGTTCCCTGTAGCTGCCCAAAACTTTCACATGTTCGTTGCCATTTTCGTCGGTCGCCTTCCAGACGGGCATGGCGGTCGCCCAGAATCGATCCCGGCTGATGTTCCAGTCAGGAGCCTGTAAAACAGTTTTTTCAAAGCGACCATGCTTAACGTGTGGCGGGAACCAGGTGATTGGTTCGTTTTTCTCGAGCATTTGAGTACGCTGCGAATCGATGTCCATAAACCAGCTAGGATGGGCTCGGTACATGAGTTTCGTGCCGCAGCGGTGACAATGCGGATAGCTGTGTCTGATATAGTCAATCTTCCACACGGTACCGCGTTCTTTAAGGTCTTTGGCAATCTGTTTATTGATTTCCCATACATTCTCTCCCTGCCAATCGCCTTCGGTGAAGGATCCATTTTGATCAATAGTGTGTACGGCTGGAAACCCTTTATCTTTTGCCAGCTGGAAATCTTCTTCACCATAGGTTGGTGCGAGATGCACGATCCCAGTACCGTCTTCGGGACTGACATAATCAGCATGCCACACCTTATGTGCATTTTCGCCTCTATCCGTAAACAATGGTTTATAGCTTTGACCGACTAGTTCACTGCCTTTTAGTTCACGGACGACCGTATAGTCAAGCGGCTGGTGTTTTTCATCAGTTAGGACTTTTTCAATGAGATCTTGCGCTAATATGAATTGCTCATTACCGAGTTTAACCTCGACATAATCCATTTCTTCATTAACGGCAACCGCAGTGTTAGCCGGCAATGTCCATGGGGTTGTTGTCCAAGCCAGAAGTGTTGAACCGTCTTCGAGTTCGAATTTTACATACACGCTTGGGTCAGTTACATCCTGGTAGGCTCCAGCGTCCATAGTAACTTCAGCTTTCGAAAGTGGTGTTCCGTCCAGGGTGCAGTACATGAGTACCTTTTCGCCTTCGTAGATTTTCCCTTTTTCGTACAGAGTTTTGAATGCCCACCAAATAGATTCCATATAATCTTTATCCATGGTTTTGTAGGCGCCTTTGAAGTCTACCCATCGTCCGATACGGTCAACTACATCCTCCCAAGCGCTACTGGTTTCAAGCATGTTTTCCCTAGTTGCAACAATGTATTTCTCTAAACCGTAGTCAAGAACCTCTTGGCGACTATGAATGCCTAGTTTTTTTTCGGTATAACGTTCAGCCGGGAGTCCATGGGCATCCCAGCCCCAAACACGCTCTACTCGCTTACCTTTCATAGTCTGGTAGCGTGGAACTGCATCTTTAACAATCGAGCTGAGGAGCGTCCCATGATGCGGTACACCAGAAATAAATGGAGGGCCGTCATAAAAGACATATTTGTTATTCAGCGGTCGGTTGTTTACTGATTTTTCAAACGTCCTGTGCTCTTTCCAGTAGTCTACTAATGCTTTTTCGTATTCGAGTGCCCGACGGCGAGTGCCTGATTTGAATTTCATCCCGTTAGAACCCACTGCCCTTTCCATTATTATTCGATAAGCGAAGTAGTAGTTTAGCGATGGTTATAGATTGTACTTTGTTATTCTGTTGGGTTCTAACGGGATTCATCCTCGTACTTCTCCTTAGAAATTAAAAAACGTCTCTTACGACTGCCAGAACCCGGGAGCGGGCGGTACCATCTGGCTTCCATAAGAGACGTCTCTTTGGCGCTTGATTCATGTGGTTCTACTAATTAGTTTGGGTCCATATTTTCTCCTAACTAATGTTCTTCCACTGACATTCGCGGGTGATAACCGCTCATTTGCTCGTGCAAATCGTCGCTGTAATTTTAACATGAACAGAGACCGAATGAAATACTTACTGCCAGTATTTACCTACAGTAATTTGATTGTTTGAATTTGGATCCGCGCAGTACTCATCAGCATATATAGTTCTTTGAGTCTCGGTGTCATAGGCCTCGCAACTCGTCATGCCATTACCGCTGCCTGCGCCTATCATCCATTCACCGCCAATATCACGATAAAACAGTATCCTACCGCCTCCTTGCACCTCATAATACCCATTGATGTTGGCAACGCCTCCCAGTCCACCGTTTACTACTTCGTAGGTATTATTCACGGTTTTTCTAGTTTCTTCGTTTAAGGATATATATTCCATGAAATTAGTGTCGACATCTGGATATTCCTCTTTGAAATTTTTTTCTGAGGCATGATAGTACGGTTCAAGTATTTCGGCTTGTTTTGATAGTTCTTCCATTGAAATTGTTAAACAACCAATTTCAAAATAGGTGCTGTTTAGTGCCTCAAGGTAACAGTATTCATTTCCTCTCCGGTAGGCTGCACTGCCAACTGCGAATTCGTCTTGACCGCCCGGCTGATTGCCAGAAAAATGCGTGAACTCGTATCTCTTTAAATAATCATCTGTTTTCTCCATGATGAGCTGGGCTTGCTGAGTAGTCGGTATAGTGTTCAGCATAAAACGATAGGCACCTGTATCACTTTGCATATTTACGAGTTCGCTCGTCTGTTGATCCTTCATGATGAGTGCTGCGCCGGCTGATTCGATACTGGTATTCGTATCTGTTTCAAATTCCTGTGCAATCATATCTTTTAAAGCAAGACTGATTTCAGCTAACTCCATATCTCCGCTATTTGAAGGATTTGCTACTAGTTGATTATTGGTTTCCTCTGCTTTTTTTTCATTTTGCTGGTAGACTCGATAACCAATTCCACTCATTGCTACTATCAAAATAACTATCATTATCGGCAATATGCCAAAACCTGATTGTTCTTTATTATTCATCTTAAGCTTAAGCATATCATTTTTACAGCAAGTGCTGAACCCAAGTAATCGATAATTTTCCGGCAAAGGCTACTACTACCATTTTGGCAGTTTTACCAGTGAGTGCGGCTAGGAAGAATTTTTTCTAACTATAGCGCAGCGTTCCGGCAACACTCGCGCCGCAGCAAGGCTACTAAAGAAAAACTATGTTTGTTTGTTTTCGGCATCGATTTCTGCCGCCTTTAGCAGTAAAAGACGTTTAAGTAGCTCATCGGGCAGTGGTTTTTCAACTGTGAAGTGTAGCGAGCTTTTAGTGCCTATAAACTCTTTAAATATGGTTTGATGATCACTCAGGATTTGTGAACCGTAGGGATATATGCTCAGGAACCTCTTATTTGCAGCAAATCCTATCAACGGTTTACCTTTATATAAAATAGTTGGAACACCGTATTTAAACGTGTCGTTGAGCTGATCCAGAGTTTCATACGTAATTTCGTAGAGTCGGCGCAAGATATTTTTGTCGTTTGGTTCGGAGAATGTAATGTAATCAGTTACAACGGTCATTGTAACAGCATACTGCATTTGCTTTGGTGTATCTAGTGATTAGGCCAGAAGTTGCTTGACAGATTTCTCATAGCTTGGAAAGTATGAGTTGATTTGCTTCAGGTTAAACTGCGGCATGATATCTTCCGGACCTTCATTTTAAAACAAGAATTTGAATGACTACTTGACTAGCTCTTCGGGTTGATAATAACCACCGGTCAGATGGTGGCAGTACTCTTTGCTTAAGCTTACTTCATGTTTGGTGCTGTCAACCTCAACCATATAGGTAAAACTATCTTTACCCCTTGCCTTTTCTGTCACTTGAGTATTGACCATGGCTATATTCAAACCTTCATAGGCTTAACGCGCTGTGATGTACCCAACAATGAGCAATGAAAAGTGGTTATGGGCCGAGACTGGTTATCAAGAGAGGTATGTATGCCATTGCCGCTAGGCCAAACAGGCCGCCGATAAGGAAGTAAATCACTTTCGGAGCCGTTTTATTTTCTCGGACACCCAAGAATATACCTCCGGCTGACGAAGAGATAAGCAGAATGAAATAGACGAGCTTGGTTGCGTATACTTGAAATGCTGGTTGGCTGGCAATTATGGGTACAATCACAAAAGTAAAAATCCAAAGAATGAAAAATATATATTTCCGATTCATATTATTAGTGTAACATGTCAAGTTATAATGGTGGTATGCACCGAGCCCCATTAGCCGAAGTTATGCGTCCGAATTTACTTGCTGATGTCGTTGGGCAGCATCACCTTACCGACAGCGGTAAAATTATTCGCGAGATAATTGAGAAAAAGCAACCTACAAGCTTGATTCTATGGGGTCCCCCCGGGTCGGGTAAAACTACCCTGGCTAGAATAATCGCTAATGAAACAGGCGCTGAATTTGTAGAATTAAGTGCGGTAACTAGCGGCAAAGCAGATGTTAAGAAGGTAGTTGAACAAGCTGGTGTTAATCAGCGACTTGGCATGCAAACTATTTTATTTGTAGATGAAATACACCGTTTCAATAAGGCCCAGCAGGATGGCTTTCTACCGCATGTTGAAGACGGAACTATTGTGCTCATTGGGGCGACCACTGAAAACCCGAGCTTTGAAGTCATTACCCCTCTACTTAGTCGTAGCCGAGTCTTAGTCCTTGAACCTCTTGGAAAAGAAGATATAAAAAAAGTTCTAAGACGAGCAGGCAAAGAACTGAAGCTTTCAGCAAAGCAGTTGCCAGCTAAAAGCATTGATTTATTAGCCGAACTATCCGGTGGTGATGCTCGGGTCGCACTTGGCAATTTAGAACTGGCGGCGCGATTGGCCGGCTTGTCTCCACTGAGTCCAGAAATAGTAAAAACAGCTGCCCAAAAACGGGTTCCTGGCTATGATAAAGCTGGAGAGCAACATTACAACATCATTAGTGCGTTTATTAAAAGCATGCGCGGTAGCGATGAAAATGCCGCACTATACTATTTGGCACGGATGCTTCAGGCCGGGGAAGACCCCAAGTTTATTGCCAGGCGAATGGTTATTTTTGCCTCTGAAGATGTTGGTTTGGCGGCATCGGCGGCATTAAATGTGGCAGTGTCTACATTTTTGGCAGTTGAAAGAATAGGTATGCCGGAAT
>JBBQYC010000022.1:0-12601 GCA_038209015.1 Saccharimonadales bacterium (SeqCode) | reverse complement strand
AATTACTGAACCAGAAAAATATGGACTAACTCTCGCTCTCGGTACTGCTGAAGCCAGTTTGATGGACATGACCAACGCCTATGCGGCCTTTGCGAATCAGGGCATGCAGCGAGATCCGATCACGATAGTCTCGATTGAAGACAAGTTTGGCCGGCAGATATTCAAGCAGGAGTCTGAGTCAAAGCGCGTCCAGAGCGCCGAGGCCTCATTCCTGATTTCGTCTATGCTATCGGATACCCAGGCCCGGGCACCTACTTTTAATAGCTTGAATATTTCCGGGCGGACGGTCGCGGTTAAAACCGGTACGACTGATGACAATAAGGACGCGTGGACAATCGGTTATACGCCTTCTATGGCGATTGGCGTTTGGGTAGGCAATAATGAGAACGAGGCGATGTCAGGAGTAGCTGGTGCGTCCGGTGCCGGACCAATCTGGCGCAATACGATGCAGCAGCTTATAGCCCAAGACCAGAAAGAGACATTTGCACAACCGCCGGGGGTTGAAAGGATACTTGTATGTGCATCTAATGGTTTCCGGGCTTCCGGAGCCGGTGAGGGTACCTATAACGAGTTCTTCATACGTGGTAGTGGCCCAACTAGAAGTTGTAATGTCCCCACTAAACAAGACGACAAGAAAGAAGAAGTTAAAGAAGAGCCCAAAAAAGAAGACGAGATAATCGAAGAACCAGTAACCGAAGACGACGATACCGATACTTTGCAACCTACACCGACGCCAGCAAAAACAGCATGTAATGATGGTATTGATAATGATGGCGACGGCAAGATAGACGCCAATGATCCGGGCTGTTTGAGTGCTACCGATACAAGCGAAGTCGATGAACCGGCTACTCCAGCACCGACTCCTACTACTGCGCCGAGCCCGACACAGCCTACCACCACACCGGCACAGTAGGCTATTGATTGACAAAATTTTGATAGATTATTATGCTTAAGTTAACAGTAACCTGCGCTGATACTTAACCTGGCTCAACAGCCAAGAATAACCAAGGTACGCTATTCGTTTACAAGTCGGTGACGCATCTCCTGAATTTGAAATTACAGACACTAATGGTGATTTGATTTCGCTCGATGCCTACAAAGGTAAATTTCTCTTACTGGGATTCTTCCGCTACGCTGGTTGTCCATTTTGCAACTTAACGCTCATCGAACTGATCCAACGTTACGACAACTTCGCCAGACGGGGGCTGGAAACGGTAGCCTTCTTCCAGTCAGCCGACGAAAGTATTCAAAAATACGTCATGACTAAAAAACCACCATTCCCAGTTGTTGCCGATCCCGCGAAAAAAATATACGACAAGTTTGGCGTCGAATCATCGCGAATGGGTGGACTAAAAAGCTTAATCAAAGCACCGGCGGTGGTATCTTCGATTGCTCAAAAAAAGGTAGTTCAAGGAAAACTAGACGGTGACGGTTTCTTGATGCCAGCCCAATTTGTAATCGGCCCAGACGGAAAGATCGTTCAAGCCCACTACGGTTCAGACTTCGGTGACAAAATACCAATGATAGACATCGAGATGCTGATTTTATCCATACCTCAAAAAGTATAATGGATGTTCAGCTATATATAGTTTTGTCTAGAAGAGCC
Organism: Saccharimonadales bacterium (SeqCode); assembly: GCA_038209015.1. GTDB lineage: Bacteria > Patescibacteriota > Saccharimonadia > Saccharimonadales > JBBQYC01 > JBBQYC01. The sequence goes on along the minus strand of JBBQYC010000022.1, from coordinate 10,995 downwards.
AATAAATCTTTTGGTGTCATGCTTGATTTCAAAATGAACTCGTTAACGCCGAGACTGAGCATTTCAGCCTCGGTCTTGCGATCCGATAGATTGCTATAGACAATTATTTTAGTGTTTGGAAAGTCGTTTATAATCACGTTCCTCATGAACTCTTTACCGTCCATGACCGGCATAAACAAATCTAGTAAGACTACGTCAGGATGAAGACTATTTAGTTTTTGTAAACCATCAAGACCGTTGTTAGCTGTGTGGACCTCGTATCCTTCTGAACGCATGACAATCGTATAGACATCTCGTAATACCTTTTCATCTTCGACTAGAAGTACAGACTTGCTCATAGGGGTAACTTTACTATAAATCGCGAGCCCTCTCCAAGTTTTGAGGTCAAATGGATGGTACCTTTATGCAGTTCGACAAGTTGTTTCACCCAATACAGACCCAGGCCAGTGCCAGTTACAGTATCTGATAGATCATTATCGACTCGAGTGAATTTTTCAAATATACGTTGCTGATCCTCTTTACTGATTCCAACCCCTTTGTCGACGATTGCAATTTTTACATACGTATCTGTTTTCTCTATTAGGATCTTTATGACCGACCCAGAGTAGCTATATTTGCTGGCATTTTCTAGCAAGTTAACCAAGACCAATTTCATCTCAGTCGCATCTAATAGTATCTTGATTGAATTATTAGGCTTCTTGAATACAATGCTTTGATTTCGCAACTCAATCGATAATACTATGTCCTCGATAACATCATCAATCACTTGCACTATATCGTGAGATTGCTGGTTGAGCGTGAACACCGTCGAATCAATCTGGGCTGTTTTTAAGAGATCGTTTATGATTCGTAACTCTCGCTCGTTACTATTGTAGGCTATCTGAAGATATTGCACTTGATCCGGGTTTAGAGGACCAGGAACTTCATCGATTAATAAACTCACATATTGTTTGACGGCTGTTGCTGGGGTTCGTAATTGATGTGATGCCATCCCGATGAATTCATCTTTAGCTTTATTGAGAGACAGTAACTCTTTGCGCTGGACGGCTAGTTGCTTAGTTATTTCTTCTAATTCTTCATTACGAGCATTGGCTTGTTTGATTTGCAGCTGTTCAGAGATATCTGTATTGGTGCCTATCCATTGCTTGATTGCGCCATCGTCATCGAATATCGGCATAACACGAGTTAAGAACGGTTTGAAGATGTTGTCGGATCCCTTCAAAGGGAAGACCATTTCAAAGGGTTTTCCGCTTTTTATAGAGCTTTTCCATTCATTCAGAACGATAGGCAGGTAAGCGGGGTCATGGACGGATTGCCACCCCCAACCCTCCATGTCTTTTGCCTTAGTTCCGGTGTATTCGTACCAGCGATTGTTGTACCAGAATATAGAACCGTCGGTATCGGCCATCCATGCCAGGTTCGGTATATTTTCTGCTAATGTGCGGAAGCTCTCCTCGCTTTGTTGTAAAGCAAGCTGTGTCCGCTTCAAATCATGAAAATCCGTATACGTACCGAAATATCCTTCAAAGTGGCCATCTGGCGTTAAGCGCGGAGCTCCAACCGCTAACATCCAGCGGTACTTGCCATCTGCACGTTTGAAGCGATACTCTTTTCTGATAGTAGTTTTCTCTGAAAACGCCTGTTTGAAGTCGTTTTCAAATTTAGGGGCGTCTTCAGGATGGAGCACAGACAACCAGCCAAGTCCGCTCATCTCTTCTAAAGTTTTGTCGGTGAATTCGAGCCACGGTTTATTGAAATAGACTGCGTTTCCAGAAATATCTGCCATAGCGATAAATATAGGTGCTGAGTCAGCGATTTTACGGAATCGCTCTTCGCCCTCCATTAGCTGTTGCTGCGCGAGAACTTCATTAGTAGTTTCAATGGCGACACACATGATCCCAGCTATGTCTCCAGCATCATTTCTCAGCGGGCTCAAAGAAAACGTAAAGTATGCTTCCTCCTCATAGCCGAATCGGTTTAAAAGTAGACGAAGGTTTTTGATGTCAGTAGGCATGTTAGTTCTGAATACTTTCGAGACGTTTGGCTTTAGAGCCTTCCAGGTAGCACCCCAAGCTTCTTCCACGGGTCGCCCGAAGGCCGCTGGGTGCTTGTCTCCATACATTGGCTTGGCGGCATCGTTGTAGAGGTTAGTCAGTTCAGTCTCGCCCCACCATATACACATGGGAAAGGATGAATTCAGTACAATGTTAAGTGCAGCCCGCAAGCTGCTAGGCCACTCACCTATCGCTCCTAAACTTGTGTTCGACCAATCAAACGACGCTGTCAGATCGGCCATTTCTCCGGCGCCCACTAAGAATCTATAACAAGGTTCTACTGAATTGAGGGCCTTCTTATCAGTCATAACACCTATTTTACTCTGCTTGTGGGTACCAAGCGAATCACCATCTCAATAAAATCACAGTTTTCGTAAGTACTGATGGGCTTTCAGGTTGTCGTGAGCCATAGCGACTGTTTTTTCTATACGACTACTCCGTGTTACATCGCGCTTTGCGGCATAGATCCATTCTAAAATTAGGCGTTTTGATGAATCAGAGAAAGCTGAAAAGTGTGCATGAGCTTGCGGATCTGTAGCAAACAATTGCGATAAGTCAGCAGGAATCTCAAGATTATCGGATCGATTGAGCTTGTTCCATGCACCATTTTGCTTGGCCGTTTCTATGGCCGCCAGTCCTGCCGGCATGATCAAAGCTTGTTGAAGTAATACTTCTACTGATTGCTTGTTTATCTTCGACCATCCACTGGTTGGTTTGCGCTTACTAAGGTATAGGCGACTTTGCGTTTCAGAATATTTGGCCGGTCGGCTGTCTATCCAACCAAAACAAAGAGCCTCCTGGACGATGTCCTGCCAGCTTAGCTGTCGGCCTTTACCTGTATCATATACTAGCCAGATAGCATCGTAAGTCTCATGATTCTTAGACAACCATTGGCGCCATGTTTTACGGTCTTTAATGTATATGTGTGGAATGTCAGCCATTTACCTAGCATCTATAACCAGAAGCTCTGGGTCAAGTTGATAAGTAGTTGAGCCTGGTCCTCGCTCGGCATACTTAATGATGTGGCTGGCCGCACCGACACCGACAGACTGCCGCAATCTCTGCATACTGCTACGAAAAGCTTTGGCTGCGGCAACCCGTCTTCCGGTGTGTATGTAACCGTTAACCACAAACATACCATATGACAACCGTTCGGTTCTATTGACGATCAGCGCCTGGAGTATCTGAGTTTGGTGTTCGGTAATTTCAGTCGGCTGCTCATTAATTATGAATAGATTATTTTCAACCATTTTGAGTGTTGGTGGGCTATGCAAGCGGGAAGGCTGGTTAAAATATAGGGTATCGGGACTACGCATCAGAATCATGATTCTGTTTGTCGGTAATCTGGGCTAGCTTTTCTGACAGCAGACTGGCGGCTTTATAACGGTGGCTGATAGTGTTTTTGATGTCTATCCCTAGTTCTGACAATGTCTTATCATAGCCATCTGGGATTAACACGAAGTCAAAGCCGAAGCCTTCCCCGTCGCGAGGAGCGACGATGCGACCATCAAGCACTCCATCGACGATGTATTCTTGCTTGCCGTCGTAGTAGCCCATGCTGCATATTATTCTAACCCGCGTCTCCCCGGCAAGTTTAAACAGCGCTCCTCTGCCGAGTCTTTCTTCAAAAAACTTTACAAACGGCCCAGGCAAACCATTGAGTATAGCCAGTTCTGCGGATACGTCCTCAATAATGACAGGGCCGCCAACTACTTCGAAAGCTTGTCGTAGCTTATGGCGGACTATCGTATGAAGATCGAGTGTTTGGATCTCGTCGAGATCGAGTTTCGTAGATCGTAGCTTTATCTCAGCAGGAAAAACTTTATTCAGTTCTGCCAGTTTGTGCGGATTACCGGTAACGAGGGTAATGGTATTCATGCAATCACCATAGGTAAATCCCGTTCAAAGCTCAGATTAGTCTTTCTGGTTAATGTTCAAAAGCTTTACGATGCCGTAGGCGATTGCAGCATATACGATGGCGGCCACGATGATTGATGGCTCAAAGACAGACTTAGCTTGGCCGCCAACTGAATTAGCTACGTTGAAAATGTTATCAAATGGTGCAGTTAGCACGTTCGTGACCGTATAAACGGCGTTAACGAAACCGCTGGCTGAGTTAGCGCCAAGTAGCTTGAACAAGAAACGGAGCGCAAGCAGCACTTCAATCAGGCCTAGGATGAACCAGACTACGTTTTGAGCGGTGGTCTTGGAATCAGAGCTTCGTTCGGTCCGGACTTCTCTGGTTTCTTGTTGTACGGCCGCACCGCGTGGGTTAGAGCCGGTTTCTTGTGTTCTTGTGACGGTTTGTCGTACATCTGACATGGACTTCTCCTTAGAGCTAATGGTATTGTTGTTATTCTACTCTAAAACTCTCACTTAATTAACAAAACGTCATCCAATTGTTTAGCCTGCTGAGGAATCAACTCTGTACCCACAGCCTGAACGGCTTTCTCGTACTGCGCCACGCGGTTACTATATTGATGCTCCAACGAAGAAATGTGGGCAGGGTTGATTGATATCGTTGACTTAACTAGTAATTCAGACAAGGACAGAATGTTTGACAGTGAGCTCAAATGAGGTACTCCGTCAGTGTCATAACCTGGATCGCGCGCCTTCAATATATTCGGTAAGCGCGTATTGCAAAATATACTACCAAGTTCGACACTGAACTTGGTAGTGATGAGTATGTCCTGGTTGGACTTGGTTGCATCTTCGTAAAGTACGCCCGACACACCTATGTTTCCTGCTTGAACATTTGTGCATCTTGCTACCAAAAAACGACCATAGTGCCCGTGCTTGGCCTGCAGAATAGGGCAGCCGCTCTTCTCTACGGCCTTCCTGCCGTATGCATGACCTATCGGATATTCGACCGCAGCAAAGGCTACTCCTAATGGTGCCGAATTTAGGGCAATATTAATGAACTCATTACTAGCTTCAACTTGATCGGTCCAATTTACTGCTGATTTAGACTTATGTGATGCAGTAAGTTTAGCGCGCACACAAATACCAATCCGCTGAGCGACACGTTGCGCCATTTGGGGAGATAGTAATCCTCGCATGTTTTGAGTTTCTTCCATGGCAGCCAACTATAACATAGCAACGAAAATTATTATCTCAATAGTTATAATTCTGAATCGCAGTTCTTAGTTCTGTGTCAAAGTGGCAGTAACTGATTAACGGCAATCAATTTATGCTCGACTGCTGTGTACTGGCTCAGATTTGGACTAATGAACAACATGATATGCTGACCATATGAAATTCGTATGGTCTGAAGTTGCTAAATTCGTAGCCGGAGCTGGCGGTACTGAAAACCATACACTGGAGCGTGCTCGTGAGCTACAGCGACGATTCATACCGGTCGAGATTATTATCATTTCAAATAATCCTTATGATCCTGGTTTCTCCGATATACCTTTTATATTTTTACCCTCTGTCAAATTGCTTTCAGAAATTGACGATACCATCATATACATTGCCCGTGGACAGGACGTAGATACAATGAAGCAATCGTATATCTTCCTCCATTTCCCTATTACGCACGTAGACCAGTCTTCGCGTGTGACATTCCTGAGAGCTATCAACCGCAGCAAACTCATAACTAACAGTCAGTTTTCTAGGCGGCATTGGTCGGACACATTAGCAATGAAAGAAAGAGAGATAGCAGTTGTTTACCCGTTCGCCCATCCCAAGTTTGGATCAATCCCAGCCAGACGTGACGGCGCGCCCTGCAGGGTTCTCTACCCGAACCGGATTACGCCAGAAAAAGGGCTATTCGTGTTTTTAGAAGCAGCACATATATTGGGCGATAAACAAAAGTATGAATTTATAGTGACTGGCGCTGGTAATACTACTCAATGCGGGAAGCAAACAGAGGCTTGGTTGCGTCAGGTGTCCCGAATAACGTATTTACCCCCGCTTGTGACTCGCGGTAGCATGGCTGAGCTGATGAGCAGCGTTGACATTGTAGTAGTTCCTTCACGCAACGACTATTGGCAGGAGCCGTTTGGCATGACGTCGGTAGAGGGACAACATGCCGGCTGTCGAGTGATAGTAAGTGACAGTGGCGGACTTTCTGAGACAGGTTGTGGGCTGCTTGATATCATAGAGCCAGGTAATGCGTATAAGCTAGCACGGCAAATTGAAAAAGTAAGTACTCGGCCTCCTGTGACCGATACAGACCGAGCAAAAGCCAGAGAGCATTTTACGCTTAAACAAAATGTAGACGCTTTCTTGCAGGTTGTAACTCAATAAAATCAAAAAAAGTTCTTAGTAGGGGGCTGTGAAACGGTATGGTGTATCAACTTGTACGAAGTTAAACCCGCCTTATTGAGTCTGTAAGTATTCTTTCAGTTTCAAAACAGTCTCGCGCAAGCTGCTTTTAGCAGGATGACCCTGGCCTATGCTTTCAATAATTTCATCCGGGGTCAGCCACGCGGCACTCACGAAATCATCGGGATTGAAGGAGGGCGTATCATCGCTCCTCAATAAGTAGACACTTCTGAAGTACTTTACATCTTCAGATTTCATCTTGGCGATGAGCTGTAACTCTTGTGCTGTTATATCCAAATTTATTTCTTCTTTTGTCTCACGAATAATAGTTTCAGTGTAATCATCGCCCGACTCAACGTGTCCAGCGGCGCTGTAATCGTACCCATTAGGGGCAATAGTTTTAGCTGCAGTGCGTACGGGAGTCCATAACTTACCATCACTATTCATGATAAATAATTCTGACGCGCGGATATAGCCGAGGCCTTGCTCTAAGAGATTCTTATATTCGCTACGCTTAATAGTGCCAATTGCGTTGTCGTTATTATCTACAAGGTCTAAAATTTCATCCATTACAGTATCTTAGCAAACAAAAAAGACTATTCAGACAAGTAGTCTATAAAGTGGCCCTATTTCGGTGCAGCGTATCGTACCAAGTCAGAACGAATCTGACTCCAATCGATCAGCTTTCAAAGTTCAAGGTCGCCAGTATCTTAGTAGCTGCGTTTTCGTCAGCCGATGTCTTAGAAGCAACAGATATCTGGTTAATAACCATCAGATCGCCGACGTTGATTCTGCGAGCGCCATAGACTGAAACATGAGGGCTATATCCATCTTTGTGGAAATGAGGATTCTTGAGTGTGGCGCCCTCTCCTGTAAGCAGACCCATTATTAATTTGTGTAGATTGACCAAGTCAGGATTGAGTTCTACTTCAGTAACTAGAATGTTCTTATCTGGTCCATAATAAGTATCTTTGAGAGCCATTACTTTAAACGATTTCTGTTGGGCGAGGATGTTCTTGAGCTTAATCTCAAGTTCTGAGAGGCTTAATGCAACCTCAAACGAATCAACATGAGTAAGGTGAAGGGGTATATTGTTGGCGGTAAACTCATATCCGACAGCAGAATTCTCAAAAATAGTCGCGATTCCAAATTTATTCATGGCTCTACTATAGCAAGGTTGGTATTTCCAGCTTGATTTATCAATATAAGATGTAAATTGATGTATCAGGGACTGGTGCAGTATATTGCGCAAAGTTAGAACGATTTTATGAAAAACTGCTGAGACTATTCGCTCTGACTTGCAATGATATTTTTTCCATTACTTGTAAAAGTTACTGTAACGTTCTTATCTGTCTTCAATTCTTTTGAAGTTGCGTCTGGTTCAACCAACGCTGGAATTGCGCCCGGAGTTTGTTCGCTATCGAGTGGTGGATAGTAAGGTAATTCTTGCGGGATAAACTGTCGTCTATTTTCTGGGTAATGTTCACTCATATGCCAATAATAACATTGGAATGAATATGCACAACAGTGCTATCGAATATTTAATGTTGCTTATGCTTTGGTGCAGCATTCTATACCAAATTAGAATATTATTCTGCTAACAAGATCACGACTTATTATTAGCAGTCAAGCATAAAATCTCAAGATAGTACTTGAATCAAAGGCTTTTGGCCTCTATGTCTCCACCCGCCTTTTGCCAGTCTGCTAAACCGCCAATATTTACCGTGCTGTAACCGGCCGCGTCAAGCAATGTTTTAGCGACAGCTGCGCGTTTTCCTGAACCGCAATAAATGAAGACCTTTTGGTTAAGCTTCAGTTTGTTTTTATAATTTACCGCAAGTTCGTCCACGGGGATATGGATCGCACCCAAAGCATGAGCTTCAAGCCATTCTGCTTCAGTTCGTACATCTAATAGTACTGCTTCATTATTTTTTAATTTACCTTCAATATCTTCCATGGCAATAAGTCCTTTATTTAAGTTACTCAAGCGTCGAATATGCTTTACTATCAGCTTAGCGTCATGGCCTACCCCATTAATAATCCCCGAATTCATCTTTGTTTGCCAGGGCAATCCTACCCAGTATAGACCTACTACAGGTGACATGCCTTTCTTATGGATAGGCTGACCTTTAGACCCTAGAGCATCTGTGACATTGATCCACTTATAGTCTGGTATGAAGCCGGTTGCCCATAAGACAGTGTCTGCCGAAATAGCCTCTCCATTTGCTAAGACTAACGATGTTTCAGTAGCATCCATTACTCGCGACGGTATGTGTTTGACCGCACCATTTCTGATAAGAGTACGAGCATTAGTCCCGATTATTCCATCACCTTTGTTTCTAACGAATTTTGACAGCCGAGTCTCGGCGCTAGCATGCAATATCCCGGAAAGATAGAACCACCAATATGAACTAATACCAAGTATTGTCTTTGGTAGGAACCATGGCATCTTGGGGCTTATCAATGTCACCTCTTTGCCTGATGCGTGTAATTCCTCAGTCAACTGAGTTGCTGAATTACCGCCACCAACTATTGTTACGTGCTTACCCTTCAATTGGGCAGGGTTCTTATACTGTGAGGAATGGATTTGATATGTACTTTTGTTAAGTTTTGCTGCAGGTTCGGGTATATACGGTTGAGAATACGGACCAGCGGCAATGATGAGCTGCTTAGCGGTGACATTCCCATTGTTAGTCTCCACGAGGTACTTTGTTTGTGCTTTAGATACTTTAATTACATTGGTCTTTACTATCACGGGCAAATCAAAAAAGGCAGCGTAAGTTTCAAAATATTCTGCGATTTCGTTTTTCTTAGGATAGTAGCCGTATTGCTTTCCGAGTTTCAAGCCAGGCAGAGCTGAAAAATATCGAGGAGTAAAGAGCTCAAGACTATCCCACCGTTCGCGCCAAGAGTTACCGACGTGCGCCTTGGAATCCAATATTATGAATTTAATTCCAGCTAGCTTTAAATAGTAACCTGCGGCTAAGCCCGCTTGGCCAGCTCCTATAATTACAACATCTGTCATATTCGGAAGTTTGCTAATAGCGTACCTCTAAAGTCATTTCATCATTATCTCACGCCTAACACTTATACGAGTATTCATAAACTAGACAAGTGATAATTCTGAGCGCGCTAGGTAAGGATGCGGTTCTAATTTCCAGCTTGATATATAAATACTAGGACTAATGTGACAGATGAAAAATAGTGTTTCCTAAAATGGTGCCGCATCTTAAACCATGCCAGAACTCTAATTGCTGTTTGAAGTTCTAATTCCTCCTTCCTGCTTTATTCGTACGACGAGTAAAGGGATGACTACTATTAGCAAAACCAGACGATAGTAGGTTAAGATTTTAATTACATCATGACTCCAATTATTGAATCACCTAAGTATATTGCTTCGCGATGGAAGCTGGTCGGCTATTTTCTCGCATTAGCTACGTTGATCTGTTTATTTTTAGCTTGTTTACAACTTTGGAACGCTTACTGGACTACCGGTTTATTTGACGTAGATCAATATTCATTTGTGTTAGGTTCAGTCATCTTTTTGTTAGCGGGCTACGCAGCTATTTCCCAGTTAGATATATTCTTTAAATGGCTTGGATTTAGATATAGAGCAAATCAACAGATAGTTATCGCTGAGTATAAGTTACTAAGCATTTCTCCAGCTGAAGCCGGTGTTTTGATCGATAATATTGTCGGCAAAAATGAGCTAATTGCTGCCTTACGTTCGCTTGAATCGCAAGAGTACTTGCGTATTGCTGAAAATGGTAGACAAATAGACTGCCTTTTTCCAGTGGCTGAAACTTCTTTCGCTGAAGCGACATTCTTCCGAGGTCTTACGGCGTCAAACTCAATCCTGAACTTACCGCAAGATGCCGATCAAATTCGCGAGGCTTACGTTGAAATGCGCCGAGCTATTCAGGCACGCTTCTTTACTTATATAACCAGTAAACAGTCACCGTATCACCGGATACACATCTACATCAGGAATATCGGTATTGCTTGTGAATTGTTATTTATCTCAACCGCCTTCGATCCTCAGACCTATCAAGTAGCTCAAACGCATACGCTTTTTGCTTGGCAGTTACTATTTATTATCGGCGTTACATTATTAATTGTGTTGATTCCGACCTATCATTTTATAAGAGAAGCATTCTTCCGGCGGGATTGGGACTCATATCAGAAGGTAGCAGGTCTCTATCTTTTTCTGAAAGTAGCTTATGGCGACCGCTTAAAACGAAATGGTCTCTCAGAATCAGAGCGACGATACTTCACTCCGTATGCACAAGCTTTTGGACTCGTGAAAGTTATAGACGATCCGCTCTATAAGTATTTATAAAATCAGTTCCAGTACATGATTAATGCAAAAAATGCTATGCTCATGAATCCAAATAGGGCAAGAACCAAAAAAATGACAATATTTGCAAAAGTATTTGTAGGCGAATGACGAGCTTGCTCGATAAGGCGATCGGCAAGTTCTGGATTTACTGTGTTTTTTTGCGCGTTAGTAATATTTTCCTGTCTCAAAATCTTAATGCGTAAAACAGTGCTAGCTATCAGAATTGCTATGCACCAGCCGGGAACCGTGCTGGCAAAACTGCCCGGCTCCACATCTCCATTATGAGTTAATCCTAAGAATATGCACGCAACTACAATGCTGCTGGCTATAAGT
>JBBQYC010000021.1:0-13716 GCA_038209015.1 Saccharimonadales bacterium (SeqCode) | reverse complement strand
CAGGTTGTTAATCGTATCGCCCGTGACTCATTCCTAAAAGATCTGCCCGGTTTTAATCTGACAGTGTTTTCGCCTCAATCGGTGGCGGTAATCATGCTGATTATAATGACGATTGCTTTCATAGCAGGAACTTTACCTGCTAGGCGCGCCAGCCAGAAAGACCCGATTGAAGCGTTGCGTTACGAATAAACAGTACAAATAATACAGTAGGAGAAATCTATGGGACAACGAACCGCTGCGGTTCATGGAACGCGCAGCCATTCAGAGATCATGGTAGTTATGGGCGCGTTGATGCTGGTGATGCTGCTGGCAGCGCTGGATCAGACCATCGTATCTACCGCGTTGCCGCGAATTGCGAGCGAACTTGGAGGGCTTGATAAGTATGCCTGGGTAGCGACGTCATATCTATTGACTAGCGCCATTACGACGCCGATTTACGGTAAAATAGGCGATCTGTTCGGCCGCAAGAAAATTTTCCAGATAGCGATTGTGATTTTCCTAATAGGGTCGGCATTATGCGGCCTCAGTCAGAACATGGAACAGCTGGTACTGTTTAGGGCGATTCAAGGAATCGGTGGCGGCGGGCTGATGAGCCTTGTGCTCACCATCGTTGGCGATGTCATTCCGCCTCGTCAGAGAGGGAAGTATCAGGGTTACTTTGGTGCGGTATTCGCCGTCTCCAGTGTTGCCGGGCCTTTGTTGGGTGGCTTCCTGGCCGATGCACCGACCTTTCTTGGTATAACCGGTTGGCGCTGGATATTTTATATCAACCTGCCGTTGGGATTACTAGCGCTGGCGGTTGTAAAGGCCCGCCTGCATCTGCCTGTAATGAAACGCGAACACAAAATTGATTACCCGGGCGTGGTGCTTTTAACCATTTCTGCTGTTAGCCTGCTGCTCGTTTCGGTATGGGCAGGGATAACCTACGCTTGGCTGAGCCCGCAGATTATACTATTGGCGATTGTTTCGCTTATCTTCGGCGTCTTGTTTGTACGACAGGAGCGTCGAGCAGCTGAACCAATTATACCGATGAGCCTTTTCAAGAACGATATCTTCAGGATTTCCGTGTTGCTTTCTGTCCTGACCGGCATCACAATGTTCGCCTCAATACTCTACATTCCGCAGTATCAGCAGATTGTCAGAGGATACAGCCCGACGCAGTCCGGCCTATTGATGATTCCTCTTGTGGCAGGGTTACTGACTGCCTCGATTATATCCGGGCGTCTGATTAGCAAGTATGGCAAGTATAAGCCTTTTCCGATCTTTGGTACGCTCATGCTGGCCTTCGGCATGTGGCTGTTCAGTCATGTATCGCTCACTACCAGCAACTGGACGTTATCGGCCTGGATGGTAGTGCTTGGCCTCGGGCTTGGCTCTTTCATGCAAGTCGCCACCTTAGCCGTACAGAATTCCGTCAAGCGCTCAGAACTCGGTACCGCTACCTCGAGCACTACTTTTTTCCGAAGTATGGGCAGTTCACTAGGAGGTGCGATTTTCGGTACTATTCTGATTTCGCGCCTTACGCATTACTTGACGCCCGTACTTTCACAGCTGCCGAACATATCGGTCAGCAGCATCACAGAAGGCGGCACGGCACGCCTGCATAATTTGCCAGCTTATGTGCAGAACGACATACTCGTGGCTTATGTAGATGCGTTTCAGGATATGTTCCTAATTGGTATACCTTTTGCGCTGGCCGCCTTTGTCGTGGCACTTTTCTTGCGCGAAGCACCGCTTAAGAGCGACCATGTATCGGATGAGGTAACTGACATCCAATCGCATTCCCCAATGGAACTATAAATTTACTCCGCCCGCATTGTTTGTTAACGCTTTTAAACGCTAGAACCGAATTACTAGTCTTTACCCTCAATTGAAATACGAGGGATAAACTTACCCAGCCATTTCGGCAGATACCAGGCTTTATCGCCAATCATAGACAGTACAGCAGGGCCGATAATCATCCTGACTAGAAACGCATCTACTAATATGCCAAATGCCAAACCGAAACCTATCTGTTTAATTATGTCGTCATGGCTGAATATGAAGCCGCCGAATACGGATACCATGATGATTGCCGCCGCGGTAACAACCTTAGCCCCGAGTGCATAACCGTCTTTAACAGATTGTTTGGCATTACGGTTGTGGACATATGACTCTCTGATACTGGAGTTCATGAAGAACTCATAATCCATAGCTAGCCCGAAAAGTATGCCAAGCCCGATAATCGGCAAGAAGCTGATGATAGGCGTCGGTTCGAACAAGCCGAATGCTCCCCACTGGAACATTACGACAAGCGCCCCGAACATTGCGCCAACCGAAAGCAAGAAACCGATTGTGGCTTTGAGCGGTATTATAATCGAACGAAATGCCACCAAGAGAATCAGGAAAGATAGTCCTACGGTAATGCTGAGATAGGGCAGCAGGGCATCGAGCATTTTTTGGTCTATATCAGTCTGGATTGCGGTCGTACCTGTTACAGAGAGTTGTACATTGCTATCTCGCAAAGATGCATTTTCGTCACGTAATTTTTTAATCAGTTCAACCGTGGCCTCATCTGAGGGACCGGTCGTCGGAACAATCTGGATAAGTGCTTCTTTGCCGCTTGGAGTGACGGCAGCGGGAATCGCCCGGGCCACACCTTCCTGCGTATTTAATTGAGCTGCAATTTGCTGAACCTTGCCAAAGCTGGCTATAAGGCGGGCGGCAGCATCAGGGTCTTGCATGCTTCCTCCAGCCATCTGTTGTGCAGCCGGCGGCAATGTCAGCTGTCCTGACATGAGTGCCAGTTTGGTTTGTTCTATTTCCTGCTGTGAGGGGACATCGATGTTCTCGGCAAGTACAATGAGAGGTCCATTAAATCCTTCACCAAAACCTCGGCTTAACATGTCATACGCCTTCCTCTGGGTTGAATCTGAAGCCGCAAACTCGTCAGTTGGCAGGCCGAGCCGCAAATCAGTAGCGGGGTAGCTTAGGGCTGCGAGCAGTACAACCGCTACGCTTATTATTGGCAGTGGCTTACGGCTGATAAAGTTGCCGATCTTGTACCAGGTTGATGAGTGGCTGACGTGAAGTTCATGGTGTTTTTTTGACGCATGATATTTAGCACGCTGTTTTTTGGAAAGGATACGTCCGCCGATAATTCCCGCAAATGCCGGAAGAAGCGTGACGGACGCTATGGCCGCTATGGCTACCGTGCCGGCAGCAGCTAGCCCCATTGTTGTCAGTAGCGGTATCTGAATGACAGACAGCGCCGACAGGGCGATAACAACCGTTACCGCTGCGAATATCACGGCATTTCCGGCTGTTCCGATAGCACTGGCAATAGCATTTTCATGTGTGTCACCTTCAAGAATGTAGCTTCTATAACGCGATAGGATAAACAGGGAATAATCGATACCCACAGCCAAGCCAAGCATGACAGCTAGTACGGGAGTTGTTGCGTTTATGTCAACCACGCCGCTGAGAGCAAATACTGTTCCGACGCCGACTGCAAGCGCAAACAAAGCAACCATGAGCGGCACGCCTGCTGCAAAAACAGTCTTGAACATGATAATAAGGACAATAGCGGCGACGAGTACGCCTATCACCTCACCAATGCCCAGTATTTCAGCTGGTGCCAACCTCACGATGTCTCCACCGGCTTCTGTGGCGATGCCGGCATCACGGGCAGGCTTAAGCGTTGCGGCTACCTCCTCAGCAGTTTGGTCGGTAACGTTGTTACGGCTTACGCTCAGCTGTAGCTGGACAAAGGCTATGCGCCTGTCTTTTGAAATCGCTTCTTCGAAGATGAATGGGCTGATAACCTGTTCGACATCCTTTGCTTTTGCCGCTTCGGCTAGTGTCTGTTCTATGACTGCTCTGTAATCGTCGATTGTCTTTCCGGCTGGCACCTCAAAGACGATTCTACCTGTTCCACCGCCTGCATTAGGAAACAGTTTCTCGGCTTTTTCTATTGTCGTTTGCGCTTCAGTGCCGGGGATGGAGATATCATCCGAAGCAGGCTGCTGGAAAGTAGCCACGAGTCCGAATACCGCTGCGATTAAGACCAGCCACGCACTAAGCACCAGCCATTTGTGCTTAAATGAATACAATCCTAGTTTTTTAAGAAAATTTGCCATAGCCGTCCTCCAATAGATTCAATTTTGTAAATGTCTAGTCTACATCTTACCTTAAGAGCGGCAAAACACGCTCAAGTATAACGCTAAGAAGATGCCCCCGTAATGCTACTGTTGAATGTAACTATACGCAATAGCCGATAGCCGCAAATACGGCAGGCTAGTCCTAGGAAGGTCAATAGCCCACAAGCCCACTATTGCAGTTTTACTAAAGCTGATATAATCAGCAGCAAGGATAAGCGTTAATGTACAAAAGCGAAAGCTAATACTTGTTGTGAAACAATTTTGGAAAAACAGAAGCAAACAAACGCCAGCTGCCGACAAGTCGGAGTTAGCATCTAGTTTGGTAACTGCCGGTTATTATTCAAGCTCGGGTAAGTCCAAGTTACGCAATAAAAAGCTACTTGGCGGCATTTTGGTGGTTGCATTAATGATAGGAACTGGATTTTTTGCAGCACGCCAAAATAAAGAACCGGAAGATCCGTACAAAGGCCTTGTAGTGGGTGAGCGGTTTATTCCGCCTGAAAAAACGGCTGAACTATATTCCATAGAAGGCACGGTTCAGAACCAAAGCCAGAACCAGGTTACATTGAAATATATTGATGATAAAACAAAACAGGAAACCATTGGGGACTTCACTCTCACGGAAAAAACAATCTTCTTTAGTACGCCTGATTATCTTGACGCTGCAAAAAAACAGTTAAAGCCGGATGAAAAAATCACAATTAGCTACAATAAAACTAGCAAGGAAATCATAACGCTTTGGTATGAATACGGGGTACCAGCGCAGTGAGGAGCCTACTACGAAACGCTATAGGTAGTTTACTGCTTGTAGGTATTTCAGTCTTTGGGGCATTTGTGGTTGATGTTATAAATCCTCAACAAGCCAGTGCGGTGGAACTCGTGAAAAGCACCTTAGGAGATCCGAACCGTCATATTTCACTGAGTTCATACGCCAATTACAAGTCGAGCGTTGCGTGGCCTTCAAGCAGTACCTGTTCGCCATCAAGAACCACGCCAGAAACTAAGCCGATTCCTTGGCAGCCTGCAAACGGGGGTACGGGTGCAGCTCAGGTATTTGACGGGGACTCGCTTTCTCAGACTGGAGACTGCCAAACCAGATATACAGATTCGGGAAGCGGTTCAGGAATATGGTTGCCGTCTACGCAATTCAGCTGGGGTACGGACGGCTCAACTTTTACGAGTACGGGTAGTGCGGTTGATAGTAATTCAAATACGTCTTCTTGTCCTGCCGGAGCAGCAAGAATTTGGCCTAATAGCGGAGACAATAGCGAACATAGCGACTCATTATATGCATCAAATGGAAACTCAGGATACTCTCCATCGACGTATGGTTTGTATTCACATGGCGTAGGGCTATTCAAGAAAACTTTTACCATTAACGGGGCACCAAGTAATGCGCAACTTGTAATATCTGGCGATGATTTCTATAGGGTTTACGTGAACGGCACGCTAATAACGACTAGATCTTCCGTATCTAGTTCTGCAAGCACGATTACTACCTCAACTCTGAACGGTGCTTTACGAAATGGAGAGAACTATATCTCAGTGATGGTGATCGACAAGGCGTTATGGCTTACTTCTGCTACGCAATCGCCAAGAGGCAAGGGTGTATGCTACACGCTTAACGCTGACGTGAGTGCTGTTTACCCTACACCAGCCGTGTACGCTACGCCTCCGTATCCAACACCACCTACATCGCCGCCTACTTGCACACTGAGTGCTAATCCTAGTAGTATTTCCTCTGGTCAATCGTCGTTGCTCTCTTGGACATCTACTAATTCGCCAACATCAGCTTCAATAAGTCCAGCTCCAGGCTCAGTAACGCCAGCAGCAGGAGGGTCTGTATCAGTTTCACCTACTACAAATACAAACTACACACTCACCGTCTCGAATGCGGGCGGTAGTAATACATGCACAACGACGGTCTCGTTTGTGAGTCGGCCGTATCTCCGCGTTTACGGCGGGGACGTTCAAGTAGGCACCAGCTTAGTAACAGGTTGCCCAGCAATTCCGGCCAATAATGCCAAAATACTGACCTTTAACCTAGGTTCAACGGGTTGGCAAGGTGCAGGCACCCAGATGGCTGCCTTTGCACTCGGAAGTATCAGCGGCTTTACTAGTAGTAACGCTAGCAGTGGTGCTAAGTGGCTTAGTTTCAGTAATACTGCAGGAGATTCTACATATGGTGGTGCTTTTGGTAAAACGACGTGCGCTCCAGATTACTGGGCGGATGCAACTTCTTCTGTTGCCTCATATAATGTTCCCGCCTCAGGTTATACGGTAAATATAGGTACCGAGACCACTGTATATGTCAATGGAAACGCGATTTTAGAAGGAAATATTATATATGACGGCAGTGGAGCCTGGGCTAATCTGGATGTGATTCCTTCTTATACTCTAGTAGTACGTGGAAATATTTATATCGGTCGTAATGTAACACAGCTCGACGGAACCTTTATAGCGCTTCCTAATGGGTCAGGCGGCGGAACAATATATACCTGTGCTAATGGCTCTAGTCCGTATGGCGGAGGCGGAACATTTACGGCCTCTGAGTGCAATAACACGTTAACGGTTAATGGCTCATTCATAGCTGAAGATATCAGATTTACAAGAACACGCGGCACGCTCAACTCGCCAGACATAGCAGAAATATTCCGCTTTGGTCCGGAAGTTTGGGTCAGGTAAATATCGACTGTACAATAGAACATAATGATAAGCAGGCAGGCAGTGTACGCACATACAAATAGCGTAGAGTATATAACTAGTAATTTGGCTGCCTTGCTTTCTATATTAATATGTACCATATCAGGTCTAGTGTTTACTTTTTATAGTGCCTTTGATGATGGCAAAGATCACTATATGCCGGCAACGAAACATTCGGGTCAAAATGGTACCGCTGAAGCCCGAAACAATTATGTTCCACGCATGTATACGCCACTAACTATGATTAAAAGTGTGCTGAATCATGAAAGCTAAGTTTTTAAAATCCAACAAATTTAAAGCAGCAATTATATTTGTGGCTGCGTTACTACTATTATCAATAGGATACCTAGAATTTATATCTAGAAGGCATGTACTAGTCAGAGTAGATAGCAACAGATTTATACCAACGAGTATCACTATCCAACCTGGCCAAGCTGTTACATGGATCAACGATGGAAGCAAACCTGTATGGCCAGCTTCGAACAGTCATCCTACTCATCAGCAGTATGCTAGCGATAAAAAGGGCTGTATCGGGAGCGAATTAGATGCTTGTAGGGCTATGAATACCGCCGAACAATTTTCATTCAGATTTATTAAACGTGGAGTCTGGGGGATACACGACCATTTGGCTCCAGGCAATATAATGACCGTGAAAGTTTCGGAAGTTCGTCGAGGCTGGGTTGGTAGGTTGCAGATTATTTGGGATACATTATTCGAAAAACAATCGACAGAAGTTAATCAATTGCCATCCTCCATAGATTTTCGAGCTTTACCGTATGATGAGCAGGTAGGCCTATTGACTGGGTATGCAGAAGCTAATCCAAAAGACGCTTGGAGTTACCTGAAAGATACGTTCATCGTAAACGGCCAGGTAGTAGGTCAAGCTCATGAATTTGGCCATATAATTGGAAATAGCGCTTTTAAAAAATTAGGCATGGCGGGCGTAGGTATTTGCGATGAATCGTTTGCATACAGCTGTTTCCATGGCGTTGCCGAAGAAGGTATCAAGAAACAGGGTAGGGCATCGATAATAGAGGTAGAAGAGGCATGTGCAAATCATTTAAGTAAAAACCAACAACCTAGTTGTTTTCACGGTATAGGCCATGGTGCGGCGACACTAGCAGCTCTGGATATGAGCGAAGCACTATCTAGTTGTGATCTAATGGAGCATGCAAACAGGGAGTACTGTTATGACGGCGTCATGATGGAGCATGCATCAGTGACCAGTTCGAAAGACCTGGAGAACAATATATGGGCATTTTGTAACAGTCTGGATAGCAAATACCATATTGCATGCGGGAGGTACCAACCGGCACGATTACATTCGCTTGGATGGAATACGGAAAAAATCATAAAGTCCTGTTCTGATGGATCTACTGATATCTTGAAAGAACATTGCTTTAGATCGAGCGGGTTTGGAGCTGCTTCCGCCAATCCTAATAATCCATCCTTGATTAACTCTCAGTGCGATTTAGCTGGTAACATACAAGGTTTTCATTGGTGCATGATATCGGCGGCTACTGAACTTACATTTCAGCGATACGAAGATGCGGCAAAGAATGCTCTGGAAGTTTGTAGTTATATCAATGAGGCGGCTAGCAAATTGGAATGTATGAGTAGTGTAGAATCAATAAAAAGCCGGGAAGGAATATAATGAAGAAACCGAAAAGAACATTAGGAAAAATAAAAGTACCTAGAAATCACATAACGAAATACAGATTAGTTTTTGTATTAGTTTTGATTATTGCCTGTAGTGTTCTTTTTATTCTACTCGGAAAAAATGATAGCGATTCAAAAGTAAAACAAAGTAGTAGTACTGGAAACGAAATTGAATTAATCAAGACCACTACAGATCCTGACCAGCGGGCAGTGTATTACCGCGAACTGATCGAACGAGTAGGTCCGGTTGAAGCCCAGGAGCTGTTACTACGTTCAGGACTTCCATTTACCGGCGAGACCCACCTGATCAACCATACACTGGGCACATACTTATATGAAAAACACGGCATCGAGGGCATTAGTTACTGTAGGGATTATTTCCTTGGTTCTTGTTATCATGGGCTTCTTTTGAATGTTATAAGCGGGGATGCAGAAAAAGACAAGCAGGTTGTAGAAAAAATAGTTAAACATTGTAAGGATGCAGGGCCGGGTGTTTTGCCTCAATGTATGCATGGAGTTGGGCATGGTTATGTACCAGCAGTTGGTTATAGCAACTTATTTCTTGCGCTTGAGCAGTGCGACAAACTGGCCGCTACAGTTCAAGGTTTCGAGCAGTACAACTGCCTTGACGGAGCATTTATGGAAAACATATGGGGCGTTCATAGCGGAGAGCCGTCGCCCGACAGATTGGTTAAAGAGTCTGACCTGCTTTATCCATGTAATGATTCACGAATGAAGCCACACTATGTGAACCCATGCTGGAGTAATCAACCTTCTCTTATTTACCAGTACTCACAAGGTAGTATTCCAAAAGTAAGTGATGTATGTATGGGATTGGATCAGGAGGCCGCCAAAAAAACATGTTTTGACGGGTTGGCTCGCCAGATACATCCAATAACCGAAAATAAAGCAGAAAAAGTTTTCGCATTATGTAATGAGATAAATTCCGAATGGCAAAGCTATTGTTACCTGACAAATGTTAATGCAGCTTTTTCAGTAGGGGATCGCAAAATGCCTTTTGACATATGCCCACAGTTAGAAGCTCCAGCCAAGGCTGAATGTCATGGAAACCTGGTATCTAATATCAATTACTACGCAAGCAGCAAACTGCAAAATGATGAATGGTGTAACTTGATCAAAGATGACGAGGCTAGTAAATCACACTGTCTACAGGGATTTAGGCGCTAGTAGAAGTTTATACAAGTACGGTATCTTTTTCTGCTATAATCGATTTAATATAACCGTAAGTATAAATAAGACCCATGCATATAAACAAATTATTTCAGAGAAGCAAGTCGTCAGATAGTACGGTTGTGCCTTCTGCGTCGATACTTATAAACATCAAGGATCAATCGGGATTTAGTCGATTGGTGGTCTTTTCTGTGATTGTGATCACTATATTATCTTTGATGGGCGGAGCCACCTACAAGTATTCTCAACAAAAGACAGCGAAGAATGAACCGGTAGAGCAATCGCAAGATGACACAGCATCATCAGTAGCACGTGCTCCACGTACGCCTACTTTAGATGAACAAATCTTATTAGCAGAGAAGCGCATTAAGGATGGCGACGAGAGTTATGACGCGTATAAAACTGTTGCTGAACTGTATCGTACAAAGAATGATTACCAGAAAGCAATTAATAGTTTTGAGCGTGCTCGAGCATTAGCTGATCCGGCCGACCCTTCATATAAAACGAATATTAGTTATTTTGATGGTGTAATAAAAGAGCTTAAAGAAAGACAACTGAAAGGTAATTAATGAAACTGCCAAAATTCAGTCGTTTAAATAATCGCTCCCAACAATCAGAGGAAGATGTTAACAAATTAAATTCTAACCCGAATGGAGTAACTAGGTTATCATTTGGTCGTGGTATCAAACATAACAGGAAACTATTGATTGTATTAGTCCTTGTAGTAGCGGCTCTAGTTTTAGGCGCTTCTATTGGCATAGACAAATATGCAAACAAAGAAGAAGCCAATGAGACTCACAAGAAGGCTCCGATAATAATAGTTGACGGACAAGAATATTCAGCAGATTACCTCCTGCATCCTCCTGATGATTCAAAATTTACGAAAGAGACACCGACACTTGACCAGTATATACATGAGGGCGAAGAAGCAATTGCGCTCGGTAGAGCAGACTATGAGGTATTTGTAACTTTAGCTAGTATGTACGGAACAAGAGGAGATATCGATAAAGCGCTTTCGACATATAAGCGTGCCAAAGATTCGGTAGATAAAGCCGATCCTGAATATGAAGGCAAGATTAAGGCAGTTGATCAGAATATTGCCGATTTAAATGCGGAGGGCACTAGATAATGTTCCGAATAACCAGGGTACACATGGGATTAATTATCGGTTTGTTTGCTGGCATAGTCATAGCCCAATTCGTATTTATAGAGCAAACCTCAGCTCAAACGATACCCCTCACATCCGGTAGCTGTTCATATTCCCAGACAGGTGCTACAACCACATCAAGTGTCAGCGGCGGTACAAACACTTATAAAACCTATGTTGTACAAGCTAGTGGAACGCAGAATGCAAAAGGAGGAAAAGTAGATGCCACTTGTAGTATGCCTTCATCCTCATCCGGCAATGCGGTGCAGATTGTAAATGGCCGGGCATTGGGGCCGCATGTCGGCGGAAGCATTTCAGCTCCAGGCACCTGCGTTACTTATACGCCTGAGCCTGGTTATGGAAAACGCTGCTCAGACAACGGTAATGAAATTGTTTTTCAGGATGACGGGACTGCAATATTCGTGAACAATAGTCTGCGGCACTGCGTTGGTGTTAGTAGTTTCTGCAGCAGTAATGTCTATTCACGAGGTCATCAGAATACTTCTTATAAAGTGTCCGGCTCTACGGTAACCACTAATACGAGTGGTAACGCAATAAAGGGAGCGGGTCTATTTGATTATTCTATTGTAAGTCTGGTCGGAAATAACACGTCAACAACGGCGATTGGAGCCATACCCGTTCGTTTTGTAGTTCATAACACATGGGATGGCAATTACCAGGCGAAGTATCTTTTAACAATAAGGTTCTTTCAGCCAGCTACCTACGCCTATCCAACCCCAGCCTACGCCTATCCAACCCCAGCCTACGCCTACCCAACCCCTGTGTATAATTACCCAACCCCAGCCTACGCCTACCCATACCCGTATCCAACACCGACATATGCTTACCCAACCCCAGCCTACGCCTACCCATATCCGACACCAGCCTACACTTACCCATACCCAACCCCATACCTCACGCCATATGCATACCCAACGCCATATGCGACTCCATACCCAACCCCGCCACCTAGCAGAAGGTTAGGACCTTGGGACTCCATCATAAACTTGCCGCCAGTGCTGTAATTGTGAAGCTATTGTTGTTCATGAGATGCTTATGCTAAAATTGGAAAGACTATAGTCCTATACATAAAGGTTTGTGTGTAGGATTCAGACGAAAGGGTGCGGAATAACGAAAAATGACTAAAAAAATATTAAAAAAACTGGATAACTAAGATGGGCATATTAACTGGCGTCTCTAGCTTTATGGGTCTGGATATAGGAACGACAGCCGTTCGATTAGTTGAGTTAAAAGGCGCAGGTTCGGTAAAGGCGCTTGTTCGTTATGCTTCGATGCCTATTGATCCAAAAATATCTCAAAGTGAAGCCCAAGCTGATCAGCAGAAGCTAGCTCAAGCTATAAAAGATCTAATCAGTGAATCGCGAGTGCTTACAAGAAATGTGGCTGTTGGTATACCATCCCAGAAAGTATTTACCACTGTCGTAGATATAAATCGTCTGTCGCCAGCCGAACTTGCGAAATCAATACACTATCAAGCGGACTCTATCATACCTACTCCACTGGCTGAATCGAAAATTGATTGGGCAATGACAGGTGATTCGCCTGTTGATAAAACGAAAGTCGAGGTCTTGTTATCAAGCGTTCCTAACGAGTTTGTAGAAAAGCGCTTAGACATGCTTGAGTCCATGGGGCTGAATGTTATAGCATTTGAACCTGATAATTTGGCAATTTCGCGATCTATGCTAGCGGTGGATTCTAATTTGCCTCAGATGGTAGTGGACATAGGGAATCTCACCACTGATCTTGTCATTGTTATGGACGGAGCTCCACGGCTCACAAGATCCATTCCTACTGGTAGCGACGCTTTAATACGTGCCGCCATGCAAAACCTTAGTATCGATGCAACGCAGGCGGAGCAGTTTGTGTTTAAATTTGGTCTCAGTAAAGACAAGCTAGAAGGCCAAATCAATCAGGCCATCATAGGAACCGTAGATATTCTAATCAATGAAATCGATAAGTCGTTGAAATATTTCAAAAATCGCTATCAAGACACAAAGATGGAACGAATTATCGTAACCGGGGGTGCTTCTGCATTACCAGAATTTCCTCTATACATTGCTAACAAATTTGGTATGAGTGTAGAAATAGGGAACGCATGGCGTAATGTTGCATTTGCACCAGACCGGCAAAATGAATTGTTGGCAGTTTCAAACCATTTTGGTGTAGCAGCAGGCTTAGCGGAGAGACAAGAATGATTCAGTTTAATTTATTACCAGATGTAAAAATTGAGTATCTGCGAGCAAGACGTCTCAAGAAAACGGTAATTTTAGTTTCTGCAGCCATTGCCGGCGCATCGTTTGCTCTTTTTGTACTGCTTTTCCTTACGGTGAATGTCTTTCAGAAGCAACATATGAATAATCTAAACAAAGACATAAAATCTGCAACTCAAGAACTGCAATCCATCGAGGATTTGGATAGAATACTTACAGTGCAGAACCAGCTTAATAAGCTAACTGAGCTCCATGAAAATAAGCCTGTCGCTAGTAGGCTGAAGTCATTCCTGCCTCAAATTACGCCGCAGCAGGTGAGTTATGCGAGTATTAAAGTCGATTTTGAACTTCAGACTATTAGTTTTGTTGGATCAGCTGATTCGATTAAAACAATCAATCAGTTCGTAGATACACTGAAATTCACGACATTCTCTGGTGCCGAGGCTGTCGAAGATGAGAATGCCTTTAACTCTGTTGTCTTGACAGCTTTTGGTAAAGATGACAAAGGTTCGAGCTACACGATTGATTTGAAGTTTAATCCCGCCATATTTTCTAGCAATTCAGAGACAACATTGATTGTTCCGAATATCATCACTACGCGTTCGGCTACAGAACGTCCGGGAGAAGGTATTTTAACGCCGCTTCG
>JBBQYC010000020.1:0-16109 GCA_038209015.1 Saccharimonadales bacterium (SeqCode) | reverse complement strand
AAGTATACGTAACAGTAACACCGTCAATGACTATAATTTTTCAGGTGCAGCACCAAACGTTGCTGAACGCATCATCTACAGCCCAGCCATCTGGCTGACCAACTTCCAAACCAAGATACAGGAAGAGGCTCCTTATGATGCCTATACATATTTAAACCCGATATTATAAAAACTATTCCTTTGATAAATATGCTTATGCTATACTTTGGATAAGTATGAATCCAGCTAAAACCATGAGGTAGAACGCGGATAAGAATGTGGGAATCATGAACATAGTAATAAAACAAACCAACAAACGACAGGGAACACTTTAATGACTATGCTGAGTGGGGTTAGTACCTTCTTTGGATTAGATATAGGAACAAGCAGTGTCCGATTAGTTGAGCTGCGTGGTTCAGGGCCAGTTAAGGCACTTGTTCGTTACGGCAGTATTGAGATTGACCCTCGGATATCTGTCAGTGAATCAGACAAGGATCTTCGTCAGTTGCAAGAAGCTATAAAAGAACTACTAGGTAGTACGGGTGTGGGAACACAGCATGTTGCAGTCAACCTGCCATCTGATAAGGTCTTCACAACAGTCGCTGACTTAGACCGTGTGTCTGAATCAGAATTAGCTAAGACAATTAAGTTTCAAGCCGACGCACTCATACCGACGCCTATTAATGAATCTAAGATAGACTGGGCACTGCTCGGTGATTCTCCAAAAGAAAAGACCAAAATCGAAGTCTTGCTTACAAGTGTCTCTAATAAATTTCTGGAAAAACGACTCGATATGCTCGAAGCAATAGGGCTTAATGTAATAGCGTTCGAATCTGATAATTTAGCACTTTCCAGAGCAATTGTGTCGCATGACGCCACAGTTCCGCAGATGGTGCTGGATATCGGTGAAAAAAATACCGATCTGGTGATTCTTATGAACGGAGCGCCGCGTTTGACTCGTTCTATACCAACTGGCTCTGAAGCGCTGGTGCGGGCAGCAGTCCAAAATCTAAACATTGACGATGCCCAGGCCCGGCAATTTGTGTTTAAATTTGGATTAGCACAGGACAAGCTGGAAGGGCAGGTGCATCAAGCTATCATCGGTACTGTCGATTTATTGATATCTGAGATAGAAAAATCTATAAAGTTCTTTAATGCCAGGTACGGTGACGTGAAACTTGACCGAGTCATAATGACAGGTTGGGCGTCAGCTCTTCCTGAGTTTCCGCTGTATGTAGCTAATAAATTCGGGCTGAACGTCGAAATCGGTAGTGCCTGGCGCAATGTTTCATATTCGGCTGATCGCCAGAATGAATTAATGTCCGTTTCTAACCACTTTGGTGTAGCGGCTGGGCTAGCGGAGCGTAATGAATGATCCAGTTTAACTTATTACCAGATGTAAAACTCCAGTTCATTAAGGCGCAGAGAATCAAACGCACTATCATTACTATATCCATACTCGTAAGTGCTGCAGCGCTTGGTCTTTTCGTATTAATGTTTTTTGTAGTCAACGTTATACAGAAGACGCATCTGAATAATCTGAATAAGAATATCGACTCTTTATCGAGTGAAATTCAATCCAATGAAGATGTAAATAAAATTCTAACCATTCAAAATCAGCTGAATAATCTGCCCGCAGTTCATGAGGATAAGCCTTCGCTTAGCAAATTACGAGAATATCTTATCGCTATACGTCCAGGAGAAAAAGTTAACGAAGATGCGCAAAAAGCAGTTGTATCGTTTAGCAATATAGAAATGGATTTGAGTGAAAAAACTATGATTATATCAGGTCGAGCAGATAGTTTCCGTTGGGTAAATGAACTTGTTGATACGCTTAAATTCACAAAATACTCAGTTGACGGCCAAGAAGTTGGTGATGCTTTTAGCGACGTTGTGTTATCAGATTTTGAGGCAAATGAAATAGACGAGGAAGGTGATAAACTCGCTAGTTTTGAGATCTCTATGAGCTACGCAGACGATTTATTCGATATTTCTAAAGATGTTGAGCTCATGATTCCGAATCAAATTACAACCAGGTCAGTAATTGGTCGTCCGTTGTTTGAAACAAGCTTAGAGGAAGATGAAGAACCCGAAACAGGAGAGGAATCATCAGAAGAAGAGGTAATCGATGCCCAGTAGAACATCCAACAAACATGCGCTCATAGACAAGGCAAATTCCACGGTTACTATTACCGTAGCGATTGCGGCTTTCGTGGTCTTCTTTTCACTTGCATCCAGCTGGTCACTGTTTTCACAGCGTAATTTTCAGGCGCGAGTTATAAATCATAAAGAAAAAGCTGTCAGCCAATTAGAGGAAAATAAAAAAGCCGTTGATGAGATTGATAAATCCTACCGAGAATTCATTGCCCTAGATCCTAATGCGCTTGGAGGTTCAATTAAGGGCGAAGGAGAAAAAGACGGTGACAACGCTAAAATTGTTTTGGATGCTTTACCAAGCAAATACGACTTTCCAGCCTTAATCGCAAGCGTTGAAAAACTGCTACAGGATTCAAACTTCCCAATTATTGAAGTTTCCGGCTCAGACGACGAGGTTCAGCAAAAAGGTGAAAACCAAGCCGCGGAACTCACTGAAATGCCTTTCCAGTTTAAGACAGTTGGGCAGGATTCAGCGGTATTTGATTTATTAGCTAAACTAGAGGCATCCATACGCCCACTTTCTGCGAGTGCAGTTGTATTTACATTTACCGATGAAGGCCTAGAAGTAGATTACTCAGGTAAGACGTATTTCCTACCTGAAACAACACTTAAAATCGAAGAGAAGGTAGTCCGATGAAACAAAACGACGTCGCAATACTACTTATTAGCGGTTTTATAGCCGCAGTCGCTTCCATAGGGCTGTCGTCTGTGATATTTGGAAATCCAAGTGAACGCAGAGAAACGGTAGAAGTCGTAAGTCCGATTACTAGTGAATTCTCACCCCTAGATAACCGGTTCTTCAATGATGATGCAAACAACCCCACCCAGGTTATCCGAATCGAACAGAACAAGAACGACAAACAGATATTTGAAGAGGATTAATCACTCATGAGTGTATTATCCGAAGATACTCGTAAAAAAGTAGAAGAGCAGTTAGTTAAAGAGGGCTTATTAACTGATAAGCAACTTTCTGATTTACACGAAAAAGCGGCTCATAATGATGTACCGTTTCTGTCACTCATAGTAGACGAAGGGACAGTCACCAACGAGCAGCTAACCAAAGCCATAGCCGGAGCTTCAGGGTTACCTTATGTCAATCTTGCTGAGGCAAAAGTAAAGCCTGAGATTTTGCAATTACTACCGCAAGACTTGGCAGAGTTATATCTAGCTGTTCCGTTAGGTGAGATGCAAAACAGGTTAGCGGTCGCTATGCTTGACGCTGATAATATCCAAGTAGTTGATTTACTTTCAACTAAAATAGGTCGGCCTATCAAGGTATACGCGGCGAGCGAAACAGGAATTAGAAACGTTCTGAAACAGTATGGAAATAGCCTCGGCCAACAACTGACAGGTGCGCTCAAGCAGGCATCACAGGATGCAGCAGACGAAGAGCAATCGACGGGTGACGGTTCTGATATTGATGCGACTGGCAAGCAGAAGAAGCAAGACGTAAAAACAATTGTTCAAGATTCACCTATTAGTAAGGCACTATCGACTATTATTGAGTATGCCGCAAAAAACCGTGCCAGTGATATACATATTGAGCCGCTTGAGAAAGAATTAAAAATTCGCTGCCGAATAGATGGGGTTCTAAAAGAAGTTATGAAACTTCCGAAGAACACTGAGGCTCCACTGGTTTCGCGTATTAAAATCTTATCCAATTTGAAGATTGACGAACACCGTATACCCCAGGATGGTCAGTTTACAGTTGCAATACTAGACAAAGCTATTGATTTGCGTATTGCGATTTCTCCGGTTGTATGGGGTGAACAAGTCGTTATCCGTCTGCTCGATAAAAGCGGCACCAGCCTGAAACTGGAAGACATGGGCTATAGGGGCAGGGCACTTCGTACAATTCGCGAGGGGCTAAAGCAGCCAAACGGTATGATTTTGACCTCCGGACCGACTGGTTCAGGTAAATCAACTTCTCTGTATGCACTTATTCAAGAGATTTTTAATGATGAGATAAATATCGTGACACTTGAGGATCCTGTTGAATATAAAATGAGCGGCATTAACCAGATTCAGGTCAATGCAGAGGTGGGCCTAACATTTGGATCTGGACTACGATCAATTTTGCGTCAAGATCCAGATGTTGTGATGGTCGGAGAAATTCGCGATAAAGAAACCGCAACATTAGCCGTTCAAGCGGCGCTTACCGGGCACCTTGTGTTTAGTACGCTTCACACCAACTCCGCAGCCGGTATTTTGCCCCGACTGTTAGATATGGGTATTGAACCGTTCTTGATAGCCAGTACCGTACATACGGTGATTGGTCAGCGTTTGGTCAGACAAATTCGTCGAGACGACAAGAAAGAGTCATACCATTCTGTTAAGACCGAAACCATGGCAGTGCAGGAAACGCTCGCTAAGCTGCTTCCAAGCAAAAAGGAAGATGTCGAAGCAGTATCTAAAGATTTAGGGTATACAGGGTTGCCTCTTACTACTGAAAACGCTTATACTTTATTTAGAGGTGCAGATACTCCCGAAGCACCAGCAGGTTTTAAGGGACGACTCGGACTGTACGAAGTGTTTCATGTGAGCGAGAAAATTCAGGAGCTCATTCTGAAACATTCGACAAGTAGCGAAATACAAAAGCAAGCTCAACTAGAAGGCATGGTGACAATGCGTGAAGATGGATATCTCAAGGCTCTGGCAGGTGAAACAACGCTTGCTGAAGTTAACAGGGTAGCTGCAGTGGGTGGATCTTAAAAGGAGGAACTATGGCCGGACCGCGAATAGAAGTATTACTAGAAGAAGTTATCAAGAAGAAAGCATCTGATCTTCACTTGCAGGTTGGTTTGGCTCCTATGCTGCGTGTTGATGGTGCACTTACTCCAGTTCCTTCGGCTGATCCTCTTACCGAAGAAGCCGTCGAGGGGTTAATTTTTGCAATTCTCGATGAAGATCAGAAACAGATATTACTCAAGGACAAAGAATTTGACTTTAGTTTTGCATTTGGTGATCTAGGCCGATTCCGCGTAAATGCTTTTCATGAACGGGGAAACCTCGCAGCTGCGCTTCGTTTGATACCAAATGAAATCCTGACTTCCGAGCAGCTTGGTCTGCCACCGATAGTCAATAAGTTTGCAGATTATCCGCGTGGTCTTGTGCTTGTTACTGGTCCAACCGGCTCTGGTAAATCAACAACGCTTGCTGCTCTGATTCACAAGATTAATACAGAACGCGCTGAACACATCATTACTATTGAAGATCCAATTGAGTTTACCCATAAAAGTCATAAATCTGTCATCGTGCAGCGTGAAGTTCACTATGATACATATTCTTTCTCGGCAGCCTTGCGAAGCAGTTTGCGTGAAGACCCAGACGTCGTTCTAATTGGTGAGATGCGCGACCTTGAAACAATTGCTTCTGCAATTACGATTGCTGAAACAGGTCACTTGGTGTTTGCCACACTGCACACCAACAGTGCGGCACAGAGTGTCGACCGTATGATTGATGTATTTCCACCGCACCAGCAGCCGCAGATTCGCGCTCAGCTGGCTAATATCCTCATGGCTATTTGTTCACAGCGCCTGATACCTACCATCGGTGGCGGACGAATAGCAGCTTCAGAAATCCTTATTGCTACCCCAGCCGTTAGGAATATCATCCGTGAAGGTAAGAACCACCAGCTCGAAGCGGTTATTCAAACCGGTGGTGAGTACGGCATGCAGTCTATGGATAAGACACTAGTTGAGTTAATCCAAAAGGGAACGATCACCTATGATGAAGCACGTAATTTTGCCGTAGATCTAGAAGAACTAGATAGGATGATGAGAAACTAATATGTTGATATTTCACTATGTTGCCCGCGACCCATCTACGGGCGATAAAATTAAGGCAGAAGTCCAGGCTGAGTCAGAGCAAGCTGCCGCCAAACTCGTCCAAAGTCAGGGTTTAGTGCTGCTCGATCTGCAGCCTGGTGATAGAACCGGCGGAATTTTTGGATTCATAAAAAACCGCATCAGTACGAAGGAAAAAATCCTGTTTTCTCGACAACTTTCTACATTGATTAACGCCGGCTTGCCGCTTCTCCAGAGTCTGAGAAGCGTCGGTAAACAGATTAAAAACAATGCCATGAAAAATGTTATCAATCAGGTTATAACAGATATTGAATCTGGTCGGGCACTCTCAGAAGCATTAGCCAAGCATCCAAAAGTCTTTAATAATATCTATATTAGTCTGGTATCTGCCGGTGAAACCTCAGGTACCCTCGATGATGCTTTGAAAAGAATTGCAAACCAACAGGAAAAAGACGCTGAAATTATGTCAAAAGTAAAGGGTGCAATGATCTATCCACTTGTAGTCGTGTTTGTCATGTTGGCAGTCATCGGATTTATGATAATTACCGTTCTGCCTCAGGTCGAGGTGTTGTATACAGATCTTCCAGGCGCAAGTTTGCCACTCATTACTCGTGTGCTGCTAGCTATATCTAAATTCACCACTCAATATTGGTACATCGTCTTAATAATTATGGCGGTACTTGGGTTTGCAACTACTAAATGGGCACGAACGGGTCCAGGCAAGTTAGTAATCGACAAAATGAAGATGAAAGCCTGGCCAATCGGCCAGCTATTTATGAAGCTGTATATGGCCCGTTTTGCACGTACTGGTACAACGCTTGTAGGAACAGGGGTTCCGCTGATCCAAGTTCTTGAGATTACGGCACGCAGCATTAACAATATTCATATAGAAAAATCTATCCGCCAGGCAATAGAAAAGGTAAAAGGCGGAAAATCGTTATCATCGTCAATAAAAGACGATCCTAACTTCTTGAGTCTTGTTCCTGACATGCTGAGTATTGGTGAGCAGTCCGGAGCTATAGAAGAGATGATGGAGAAAACAGCTGAATATTATGAGAAAGAAGTAGACAACCAGATTAAAACAGTCTCTACAATTATTGAGCCGTTATTGATGGTTCTACTGGGAGTTGCGGCATTTATCATCGTGGCAGCCGTACTATTACCAATATACGGTTTAGCGGGGCAGAGCTTTGTATAAGGCTTGCATTTTGTTTTTTGCCAGCGTACTATCTAAACATAAGCAGTAAATTATAATGGGGGGAATAAATCAAATGAATACAAAACTAAAAAACCAATCAGGCTTCACAATTATCGAAGTCTTGATCGTGCTTGCTATTGCAGGTCTGATAATGGTTATCGTCTTCTTAGCTGTTCCAGCTCTTCAGCGTAATAGCCGTAATACGCAGCGCAACAACGACGCTTCACGTTACGCAGCAGCGGTAAACGAATGCTTGAACAATAAGAATGGTGATGAAACACTTTGTGATAGTGGCGGTGTCGACGCAACCTATATTGATCTGTCTACTCTACAACAGTTAACGGCTTCTGGATCAGTCGGTACAGAAGCTTTGCTTTTGACCTACGGAACGGTCTGTGATAATGCCGGCACAACAGCCACGGCAGGTGGTGGTAATCGATCATTTACCGTAACCTACCAGGTTGAATTAACTGGTGGTGGTACGGACAATCGCTGCATCGAAAGCTAGAATCCCTAGTTTACACCTAAAGAGCGAGTATCTTACTCGCTCTTTTTTGTGTACTATAGATACATGTATATTCTGCTAGTGCTATATATTGGCATTATTGGTCTGGCCTTAGGAAGTTTTATAAACGCGCTCGTATACCGGGTCTATACTTCAGAGTTTGCACCGAAGAAAACGCGCCGAAAACTATCTATCCTTAATGGTCGTTCTCAGTGTGTCCATTGCCATCATACATTAGCAATCTCAGACCTAGTACCATTATTTAGCTGGCTAGCATTAGGAGGGAAGTGTCGGTACTGCAAAGAGCCAATTTCAGCTCAGTATCCCGTAATCGAAGCGCTGACAGCGCTTGGTCTTATTCTGTCTTTTCACTTCTGGCCATTCGCAATGGGGGGTATTGAATCTGTTCGCTTTGCTGTCTGGGCGGTTATTTTAACCCTATGTATTGCGCTTATTATCACAGATGTCCGTTGGATGCTTTTACCAAATAAAATTGTATACCCACTCATAGTATTCGCTGTTATTTTCAGCTTATTATCACCAGAACCTTTGACGATTCTCACCATTGCCCAGACAGTACTATCTGCAATGCTCTTAGGTGGATTGTTTCACATTCTTTATATAGTAAGTAATGGGAAGTGGATAGGCGGCGGGGACGTGCCTCTTGGGTATGCGTTGGGAATAATAGTCGGTGACCCAGTCAAGTCCCTCCTCTTGTTATTCCTTTCATCGGTACTCGCTCTAGCAGCTTTCGTGGCTCTAAGTACAGTGTCAGTGAAAAAGCAGAATATTATCGCATACGGTCCTTTTCTGATAGTGGCTATGATCATAATTATGCTGTCTGGTCCATATGTGCAAAACTTTATTGAAATATTCAGTCTCTAGTGGGGTTGTAACATCGTGCTTGTGCTATAATTTTCTTATGAGGTTACGCCAACGACGGCAAGGTGGTTTTTCTATGGTAGAAACCCTAATTTATATGGCTGTTTCAACAGCTATATTCGCTTCGTCGGCAGCCATTGTAGGTGATCATCAGGCTCGAACAGATTTTAACTATGGCATACAAGAGTTGTCATCGCAGTTAAGGGCAATTATAAACGACGTATCAACTGGTTATTACGAAAATAGGGGCAACGTATCATGTAACAACCCTGGTGGTGGGTCTAAGCCGAATATTAATCCAGGTACAGATGCTCAAGGTTCAAGTAATGACTGTATCTTTGTGGGACGAATACTACATTTTCGTCCTGATTCAGCTAGTTCAGGAATAGGTACAGACCAGGTGTACCGCGTATATACCGCCGTAGGAGTACGAACTGCCGGCGATGGCGACCAGGATGTCGAAAGGATAGAAGACTCGGAACCGACAATTATCAGAAACAGTGATGTAGCTGGAATGGTCCAGGAGTACACAATCCCTAATGGTATTCAGCTAAGATCTGCACGTAACACTGGAACCGGATCAAAAGCTTACGCTATTGGTTTATTTACTAATTTTGCTAAATACGCTGATCTTAATCAAAATAGCTTCGAAACGAATGCCCGTAACGTTGGGCTAATTCCATTCAATATTTCTGAGTCAGCGGGCGAGAATGCAGTTGAAACGCAAGTCGCAGGGGTTACGAGCCTGGACTACGATAACGGAAACGGCATGGAGCTGTGTCTTGAAGCGCGAGGCTACCGAGGAACGATAATTATCGGGGGTAATAATTCTAACTTGGGCGAAGATCTGCTTATAGAGAGGGGATCATGTCCGTTCAGCGATTAACTATTCGCCAACGCGGTGATACCATCGTGGAAGTTCTATTATCTATTTTGATAATTTCTTTGGTACTTGCTGCCGCATTTGCCGCAGCAAACAGAGGTCAAAACCTCACCCAAAGGACCGATGAACGGGCCTTAGCAACTGGAATATTAGAGGAACAAACCGAACGTTTGCGGTTAGCGGCACAGGATCCAGCCAGTGCAATTTACTCAGGCGGTGGACCATGGTGTATTCCGGATACTCTTATTGCGGCAACAGGGCAGTGTCCTGCTGTTGGGGTGCCTGAATATGTCGTTTGGGTTGAATCAGCACCATCCCCAGATACATATCAAGTAATTATAGAATGGCAGCGTTTAGGCAGGGGTGATGGCACTGAAACCACTGAACGAGCAGCTAACTATTATAGGGTGTACCCAAATGATTAAACGAAACCAAACCGGATTTACTATAGTAGAGCTTGCGATTGCAACAATGGTGTTTGCCAGCGTGCTCTTACTGGTAACATTCGGGTTATTGCAAATTGGTAAATCATTCGCAAAAAGCGTGAATGAAGCGCGCTCCCGTGAAGCTGCAAATACCATCGTGGAAGATGTATCAAACGCGGTTAGATTCAGTGGTGGAGAAGTTTTCGCACTCATGGATAGTCCAAGTGAAAATAATAAAGGCTTTTGCGTCGGCAGCCGCAGGTATAGCTATGCGGTACAAAAACGTATAGAAAACGATGGCGAGCATGCGTTTGTAGTCGATACACTCAACTCAGGTTGTAACTCATCTACACGTGCTCAAGATTTTAGCGCATTGGCACCGGGCAGTTCTGAGGTCTTAGGTAAGAATATGTTCATAGATAGTTTTAGTTTCAATCCAGTCGGCACTGGAGGTTTCCATGAGATTTCAATCCGAGTTGTGTATGGCCAAGAATCATTCTTAGATGCCAGCCGTCAATGTAACGCTGATGATTCAACATATTGTGCTGTCACTGAACTTAAAACAGTTGTTCAAAAGAGAATAAAATAGGGGTAATCAATGAGTATAATCCAAAAACTAGTATCAAATAAGCAACGAGGAATCGTCTCCATTGTCGTTACCATGCTCATGGTTATGATCATAACGATTATCATAATTGCTTTTGGAAGTTTCTCGCAGCGCGAGCAAAAGCAGACATTCGAGAGGCAGCTTTCTTCAGAGGCTTTTTACGCTGCTGAATCCGGTATAAGCAACGCTATTGAAATCCTTAAAAATACCCCGAGTGGAACTGGATTACTCGTCGACGAAAAGAAAAACTGTACCACAGGAATAGCAGGTTTTGATTACGAATTAGACGGCTCTGATAATGTAGCCATCAGCTGTCTGCTCGTAGACCCAGCACCTTATTCAATAGAAATAAGTAATCTGAGTCTTCAGGAACCTTATGTGCTACCGCTTGACCGTTTTGACCCCGGAACGGTAGATCAAGTTACCATACATTGGCACGACCCAGCGGCTACGAGTTTTGCGTTTACGGGCTGTGATGGTTCGAACGCATTACCACCAAGCTGGCCCGCTAATTGCAATGCCGGCATGCTAAAAATTGACATTATCCCTATACCAGCAAGTTTTAACTATAATTATTTAACATCGAGCGCCAATACGAAGACAGTGTTTATTAAGCCAACAACTGGTGCTCTCACCGATATAAGCTACGGCGGTCTTACCTCGGGAGATATCCGTACGGCTCGCTGCCAGCCAGCAGGCGGTACCTACCTGAGCGCTACGCAGCCTAAACACTGTGCGGCACGACTCACTGGTTTAACTGCTGCACCTAAATATTATCTGCGCATAACACCACTATATCTGTCGGCATCTCTGACGATTTGTTCAGAAGTCTGCGGGGAGATTAATGCCGGCAACACCCACCGTTTAGCAGGGGCTCAGGCTAAAGTAGATTCAACCGGACGAGCCAGCGGAGTACTGCGTAGAATTCAGGTACAGGTAGATATCAGCGGGCTCAATGAAAACGGCTTCGCGCCTGTTGGAATCGGCTCTACTAACAGTCTATGTAAGCGCTTCTCCACACGTCCTACAAGCAGCACTGATGGCAACGTTTCACCTGCGGGTGGCGGCTGTTAGTTCGCTATAATCAGTCTGCGTTATTGTGAAATTTGTTGTGTACTTCTTTTAGATGGGGATCGGTTATATGCGTATAAATTTGCGTCGTTGCTACATTACTGTGTCCCAGAAGGGCTTGAACAGAGCGTAGATCGGCACCATTCATAAGTAAATCAGTTGCAAAGCTGTGCCGGAGCGTATGTGGTGTGACTTGTTTGGTAATACCTGCAAGTAATGCGTAGCGGCTTACCATTCGCTGAACACTCCGGGCTGTAAGACGGTGGAAATTACCTGATTGATCAACATGCTTACTGCCGCTGTAGCGTATAAATAGCGGCTTGGATGTATCTTGGCGTTTTTCTAGGTAATGTTCGAGCCATTTTGCCGCTTCAGGGCTAATGAATATAGGTCTATCTTTCTGGCCCTTACCACGTACCATGAACTCTTTACGCTTTAAATTAATATGATCTTTATCTAGTCCCACCAACTCTGATACACGCAGGCCAGAAGAAAATAGTAGCTCTAAGATAGCTCGATCCCTTAAACCGTTCATGGATTCTGTTTTCGGCTGATTGAGCAAGCGTTTTAACTCATCAGTGTTCAAGAACGTGACTTGTTTGCGGTTTGTTTTTGCTAGTTCAATCTTATCAGCCGTCAGAGCAGGGGTATCACGTTTGGCGCAGAATTTTAGAAAACTGCGAAGCGCTATCAGGTGGTAGTTTTGGGTTGTTTTCTGGAGCTCATCACTCGTATTCGTGCCAAGCCGATTTAGCCATAGCCGCCACTTCCGCACAAACTCGGCATCGATGTCTTTAATATGGATCTCACCAGCAAAGTCTGTTATGCGTGTTAGGTAATGGTCATAGTTGGCAATTGTTTTCTGTGAACGATTTTGTTCAATTTCCAAATATTCCAGGAAATCAATTTTGGCTTTATGAAATAGCATAACTGTATTGTACGACAAAGCTTCTTATATCTGTTATAATTCACGAAAATAGTAAGGAGCAAGTGTGGAGCGAACGTTAGTAATACTCAAGCCAGATGCCGTACAGCGAGCAATCGCCGGTGAAATAATGATGCGTTTTGAACGCGCCGGACTTAAAGTCATTGGTATGAAAATGATGATACCTGAGATGGAGCTGCTGAAGCAGCATTACCCGGATGAACTTGTGCCAATTGTAGGCAACAAGACCAAAACTGATTGGGATGCATACGGCGTAAAGTACGATGAAACCATAGAAGAAATAGGTGAAATGATAGTCGATGCTACCAGGAAATTTATGCAGAGCGCTCCGGTGATTGCAATGGTGCTCGAAGGTGGCCATGCAGTCGAAGTAGTTCGTAAGATGGTAGGGAGCACGGGTCCAAAGGATTCTCCTCCTGGAACAATCCGTGGTGATTATGCCCACTTGAGCCTAGGACGCGCTTCACTTAAAAAGAAAGGTGCAGCAAACTTGATCCATGCATCTGGCTCAGTAGATGAAGCCAGGGCCGAGATTGCTATGTGGTTTGATAAGACAGAACTGTTTGAAAACTACAAAACAGTACATGAGCAGCTCACGCACGCCTAGTAATACATAGTTTGGTAGATTATAGGTGATACGCTTACAATATCCCAGTACGACTCCGTCCCGGTAGCTCAACTGGATAGAGCAGATCCGTCCTAAGGATAAGGTTGGGGGTTCGAGTCCCTCCCGGGATACCATAATTAGTACGCTGGTGTAGAATAACGATATGGCAAAAGCAGAAAACAAAAAACTCTTTGCAGATCAGTTTGATGATGAAGAGGTTTTGTACGTATTCAAAAAACACCCGATAGTAATGCGAAAATCACTGATTATTGCTATGGTCGGGCCTTTGATTGGAGTATTACCTGCAGCAATTATGCCCACTTTGGGATTCGGTTGGTTTTTTGGAGGTATAGGTACCGGATTTCTATTGAGTTTTATAGTTATGCTGCCTGCATGGGTGGGGTGGTATTACAGTGTATACATAGTGACTGACCAGAGACTTCTACAGATTACACAGAAGGGTTTTTTCCATAAAAGCGTGGTTGACCTTGGTCTGAACAAAATCCAAAGTGTTAATTATGAGATTGCAGGTTTTCAGGAAACCGTGCTGGGTTTTGGTACAATACTGGTGCAAACATATATGGGCGATTTAGTAATCCATGATGTAGGGCATCCTGTACAGATCAACAAGAAATTGAACGAAATACTTCGGTCGCAGGACATCGTTGCTGATTCGCTTCATCCAGAAGAAACTAAGGAACAATAATGAAAAAACGGCTTTCATCCGGTGTGGAGAAAATTAAACGTCTAAAGAACAGGGGTGAATCTGTTCCTAGCGCTGTACCGCGTATTACTAACCAAACCATAGCTGAGCATCGAGAAGAAGTTCTTAAGGGTGCACGCAAATACATTTATCCGCTTCAGCACTCCAAACATAGGATACTCCTCCTCACCACAAGTATCTTGATTGTTGGAGTTATAGCATTTTTCTCCTATGTAATCTTAGCTCTTTATAGATTCCATGGCAGCTCGACATTCTTGTATGGAGTTACGCAAGTAATACCATTCCCGGTTGCCAAAACTGGTGGTCAATACGTC
The DNA here is from genome assembly GCA_038209015.1 of Saccharimonadales bacterium (SeqCode). GTDB lineage: Bacteria > Patescibacteriota > Saccharimonadia > Saccharimonadales > JBBQYC01 > JBBQYC01. The sequence goes on along the minus strand of JBBQYC010000020.1, from coordinate 2,005 downwards.
AGCTATGAAAATTATTTATTTGAAGTCAGGCATTACACGCACTATTACCAGAATCAACAATTGTTGGATTTTGATACGCCAGAGGGTAGCCAGCAGTTAGATGCCTTCCGAAAGCAAGCGTTGGAAAAGGTGGTCAATGATGCCTACATCAAGCAACTAGCCCGTAAATATAACGTACAGGTCACTGATGCTGAAGTAGATGAACAGATACAAGTTGTAAGAAACCAGAACAGACTTGGAAGTAGTGATGATGTGTTTGAGGATGTTTTACAAAGTTACTGGGGCTGGTCTATCGATGATTTTCGCAGGAGCTTAAAAACACAGCTCTTGACTCAGAAAGTTGTAGCCGTTGTGGATACCGAAACGAATCAGCGTGCTCAAGCAGCGCTGGCAGAAATAGAGTCTGGTGAGAAATTCGCAGACGTAGCTAAGAAATACTCAGATGATTCAGCAAGCCGAGAAAACGGCGGCAACATAGGAGTTGTTGATAGATCTAATCGTGACATAACAGGTAAAACAGTCGAGGTCTTGTATGGCTTGAGAGAAGGTGAAGTCTCAGAAGTTATCAATATAGGCTATAACCTTGAAATCATTAAAAATCTCAAAAATACACCCGATGGTAAGCGCGAAGCAGCCCATATTCTGTTTAATTTCAGGGATATATCGCACTATCTGACCGACATCAAAGAACAGGAACAAACCCGCTTGTTTATTAGTGTTGAATAATTAGTTAACTTCAAACGTTGCTACTAATGCAGCATGGTCGCTTGGTCGTTTACTAAGGACTTGAAAGTCTTTAAGTGTTAGGGAGCCATCACTGTCCCAGCAGACATTATCGTAGTTAGCTTGTACGGGCCAACGTCCCTGTAAACGCCAGGTAGGGTTTATGATATTACCCGTTTTACGTTGAAAACGTTTATTCCAAAGCGGCAACATCCATTTAAATTCATTGAAATCACCGACGACAATCGTTCTAGTATCAAATGTTTTTTGGCTGATAAATTCGTTGAAATTCTTAAGATGCAATAAGTGCGTTGACCAATTATAAGGAACGAGATGAGCCAAATAGTTCAGTACAAAATGAACATTTTTCCCATCAGTAGTTTGTATATCTGCGAACATAAGTCGTACTTCATGTCCTTTGTGTCCGCGCCACCGTGCCGGGGTATCAGGACCCAGTACGTACGATCCACTTACTGCAGGTTTAGATTTATATGCCACTGCATTTCCAGTCATCCATTTTTTTCTAATGGGACTGAACGGAATCGATTCACAGTAGTAGCCACGTTGCTTCAAGTGTTCTAATACGGGTGAATGGCCAGTTTTTATATCTGTTAGGACTTCGTGCAGACCAAATACATCCGGCTGGAATGTATCGATAAATTCATCAAGCTTTGTAAGCAAATCATGCAACTGATCTTCCTTCAGCTGAGACTTAAACCAAATGTTCCATACCATGACCGTTATATCTGATGATCGAGTCTTTTTTTGCTTCACTCGTGAGATTATCTGGGAAAGAGCATGTTTCTGCAAATGCCTAGGTTATAATCCAAGCATGAACGGGTTCAAAAGATGTCTGTATGTAATGTTGTCAATGTGCGCGGTAGTGGCCATTCTTGACGTTGTTGCCTTGGCTCAAGGTTCCTCGGACAGTTTCCGTATTGACGAAAGTTACATCGGGCCTGGCAGTAATCTAGAGAGCAGTTCAGATAACTTCAGGACAGAAACGGGACAGGGAAGTCTAGGGGCTCCTGGAGCAGTCAAGGCAGAATCTGATTCATTCCAGACTGACGGTGGTACCGTTACTGCATCTGAGCCAACGCTGTCGTGCGAGCTTGATGCGGCTAATGTCGATTTTGGGGCTTTTTCACCGGCAGCTACGGAAACCGCCACAACTACTTTTCGTGTTAAAAACTATACCTCGTATGGATACAACGTTACATTAATAGGATCACCGCCAAAAATGGGCGATTACGAAATAACACCATTAGCCACCGAGACAGCT
>JBBQYC010000019.1:0-16269 GCA_038209015.1 Saccharimonadales bacterium (SeqCode) | reverse complement strand
AGTATTAAAGTCGATTTTGAACTTCAGACTATTAGTTTTGTTGGATCAGCAGATTCGATAAAAACAATCAATCAGTTCGTAGATACACTGAAATTCACGACATTCTCTGGTGCAGAGGCTGGCGAAGACGAGAATGCCTTTAACTCTGTTGTCTTGACAGCTTTTGGTAAAGACGACAAAGGATCTAGCTACACTATTGACTTAAAGTTTAATCCCGCCATATTCTCTAGCAAATCAGAAGCAACATTGACTGTTCCGAATATCATTACTACCCGTTCGGCTACAGAACGTCCGGGAGAAGGTATTTTAACGCCGCTTCGAAACACACAGGAAGGAACGCAATAATGGCACAAATCAAAGCTTCCTCTAAGCATGCGCTTATTAGTAAAGCCGGAAACACTACAACGCTGATAATGGCCATAGCCGCTTTTGTCTCTGTGTCATCGCTTGTGGGCGTAAGAACGATGCTGCAACAGCGCTCGTATCAGTCGAAAATCATTGTTGAAAAAGAACTAGCAGTGAGAACTCTTAATGAGAATATTAAAGAAGTTACTACACTGGTCACATCCTATAATGAATTCATTGGTCGCCCGACTAACATTATTGGTGGCAACACAAATGGTAGTGGTGACAGGGATGGTGATAACGCAAAACTTATACTTGATGCATTACCAAGCAAATACGACTTTCCGGCATTAGCCACTAGTCTTGAAAAAGTATTGTCACAGGATAACTTTATGATAGCGAGTATCAACGGTGTAGATGATGAAATATTACAAAGTGCTAAGGATACGGCTACGCCTGAAATAGTAGAAATACCATTCACATTCTCTGTCGTTGGTAATTATGATAGTCTGAACGACCTGATTAAAAAACTCGAAACATCTATACGACCATTTCACGTTAATAGGGTCGAATTCAATGTTGATGATTCATCTGCTGAGCTGAATATCGATGCCAAAACCTTCTATCAATCAGAGAAGAAGCTTAATATTACTACAAAGGTTGTCGAATGAAACAAAAGGATGTATTACTCGTAGTTGTTGTAGCTATTGTTAGTGCAGGTTTGTCACTGTTATTAACAAGTGTATTTGCAGGAGATTCAACTCGAAAAGAAAAAGTAGAAGTAGTGGAAAAAATAACATCTGAATTCACACAACCCAACGATAAATATTTCAATGATAATTCTATTAATCCTACGCAACTGATACGCATCGGTAATGGCGTAGACCAATCTACCCAGAGGAGATAAAGGTCTATTTATGAGTGTGCTTTCTCAAGCCTCGCAGACCGAAGTAGAAGAGCGATTGATTGCTGACGGCCTCACGACTGCCGAACAAATGCAGGAAATTAAAAACAAGGCTCTTAAATCTAAGACGCCTTTATTCAGTCAGCTCGTAAATGACAAGATTATTACAAACGAACAACTTACCAAGGTTATGGCTGGTATTAGCAAGGTGCCCTATGTCAATCTTACGAGTGCGACAATAGATCAAAGAATTCTACAGCTTCTACCTCAAGAAATAGCGGAGCGTTATATGGCAGTTCCAGTAGGTGAAATGGATCGCCGGCTCGCTGTTGCTATGCTTGATGCCGACAATGTACAGGCGGTAGATTTCCTAGCTAACAAAATAGGTAAGCCGTTGAAGGTGTACGCTGCCAGCGAAGAGGGTATTCGTAATATTCTCAGGCAATACACAGTATCAATCGACACAAAAATGGCTGATGTCTTCCAGGGTGGCGCTTCTGATGCCCCCGACTCCGGTACTAGTAATTCAACTGGCAAGCAGCAACCTAAGGCAAAATCGATTGCCACTATTGTACAGGATTCGCCTATAAGTAAAGCGTTGTCGGCGATACTTGAGTATGCGGCCAAAAACCGTGCCAGTGATGTGCATATAGAGCCTCTAGAGAAAGAATTGAAGATTCGCTGTAGGATCGATGGAGTACTGAGAGAAGTTATGAAATTACCAAAGAGCACTGAGCCTGCGCTCGTATCACGTATTAAGATTCTTTCTAATCTCAAGATTGATGAACATCGTATACCGCAAGATGGGCAATTTACTGTGCGCGTAGCCGAAAAAGATATAGATCTGCGTATATCGATATCGCCCGTTGTCTGGGGCGAGCAAGTAGTCATTCGTTTGCTAGATAAGTCTGGCACTAGCTTGAAGCTAGAGGATATGGGTTATAAGGGTAAAGCCTTGCGAGCTATTCGAAAAGGTCTAGAAAGTTCTAACGGAATGATTCTAACTTCTGGACCAACTGGTTCTGGTAAGTCAACGTCACTTTATGCGCTGCTACAAGAGATCAAAGACGATAGTATCAATATTGTAACGCTTGAAGATCCTGTGGAATATAAAATGGACGGTATTAATCAGATTCAGGTAAACGCGGATGTAGGACTGACTTTTGCTGCGGGTTTGAGATCAGTATTGCGCCAAGATCCAGATGTAGTTATGGTTGGTGAGATCCGTGACAAAGAAACAGCTACATTAGCAGTACAGGCCGCTCTAACAGGGCACCTAGTGTTCTCAACGCTTCACACTAATTCAGCAGCAGGTATTTTGCCTCGTCTGCTTGATATGGGTATTGAACCATTCTTGATTGCCTCAACTGTCAGGACTATCATAGGACAGAGACTTGTTAGGCGTATAGATGAAAAAGTGCGCGAAGAGTATCAAAGCGATGTCGCAGAAACAGAGGCAATAAAGATGAGTATTGGGCATCTTTTGCCAGAAACTGAACAGCAAAGGAAGCAATTTGCTGAAACCCACGGTTATGAAAATTTGCCACTGAGAGGCCAAAGCGCTTATACTTTATTTAAGGGCAAAAGCAGTCCAAGTAGTCCGGGTGGTTACAAAGGACGAATGGGCCTATATGAAGTCATCGATGTTGATGAGCGTATTCAGGATTTAATTCTGAAACGGTCTACAAGTAGCGAAATTCAGAAGATTGCGCAAGAGCAGGGGATGATCACCATGCGCGAGGATGGATATCTGAAGGCGCTTGCAGGACAGACGACAATTGAAGAAATCAACAGAGTAGCAACTGAAGGCAGTGCTTAAAATCTAAGGAGAACCAAGGTGGCGGGACAACCAAGAATTGAAATCTTACTAGAAGAAGTAATCAAGAAGAAAGGTTCTGATCTTCATTTGCAAGTAGGGTTACCGCCTATGCTTCGTGTTGACGGCGCCTTACTCCCAGTGCCGAGTGCTGAGATACTAACTGAAGAAGCTGTTGAAGGACTTGTTTTTGCAATATTAGACGATGATCAGAAGCAGATACTGCTTAAAGACAAAGAGTTTGACTTTAGCTTTGCGTTCGGCGACCTAGGGCGATTCCGTGTCAACGCGTTTCATGAACGCGGTAATCTGGCTGCTTCCTTACGTCTTATTCCAAATGAAATTTTAACTACCGACCAGCTCGGTCTGCCTCCAATTGTACAAAAGTTTGCAGATTATCCGCGCGGGTTAGTATTGGTTACGGGCCCAACTGGATCTGGTAAATCTACTACACTAGCTGCGCTTATACACAAGATTAACCATGAGCGTGCAGCTCACATTGTTACTATCGAAGATCCGATCGAATTTACTCATAAGTCTGTAAAATCTGTTATTGCGCAGCGTGAAGTGCACTACGATACGTATTCCTTCTCCGCGGCACTTCGAAGTACACTAAGACAGGATCCTGATGTCGTCCTGATTGGTGAGATGCGTGATCTTGAAACAATCGCGGCGGCTATTACAATCGCCGAAACAGGCCACTTAGTATTCGCAACCTTGCACACTAACTCGGCTTCTCAAAGTATCGATCGTATGATCGATGTTTTTCCTCCTCATCAGCAGTCACAGATCCGAGCTCAGTTGGCTAATATATTGGTCGCTATATGCGCACAGAGGCTCGTACCTACCATCGGTGGAGGTCGTGTAGCTGCAGCGGAAATTTTGGTTGCTACACCGGCTGTCCGTAATATTATTCGTGAGGGAAAGGCGCATCAGCTTGAGGCTGTCATTCAAACAGGCGCCGAACACGGTATGCAGTCGTTGGATAAAACTCTAGTAAATCTCATCCATAACGGGACGATCACTTACGAAGAAGCTCGAAATGTCGCTGTTGATATTGAAGAGCTAGATAGGCTAATGCGGGGTTAATTGATATGCTGACATTTAAATACGTTGCGCGTGATGCGGCTTCGGGCGAAAAAATTATATCCGAAGTTCAGGCAGAGAGCGAAAAAGCCGCAGCTAAGATGATAAGTCAGCAGGGTTTATCGCCAATTGAAATCAAGCTGAAAACAGGCGGTGATAGCGGTATAAGCCGATTTATGAACAAGATTAAGGCTAAAGATAAAATTTTGTTTTCGCGCCAGCTCTCGACATTAATTAACGCAGGCTTGCCATTGATACAAAGTTTGCGCAATGTTGCTGCTCAGACTCAGAGCAAGCCGCTGCAGGTAGTAATCAACAATATCATTTCTGACGTAGAGGGCGGTATCGCATTGTCGATTGCGATGGGAAGACACCCGGATGTGTTTAGTCCAATTTATGTAAGCATGATTGCGGCAGGTGAAGTATCAGGTACTCTTGATAGATCATTGGAGCGCTTGGCGAATCAGCAAGAAAAAGATGCTGAAATTTTAAGCAAAGTACGAGGTGCAATGGTATACCCTATCATTGTCTTGGCTGTAATGGCCGTTGTGATCGGCTTCATGCTTGTTAAAGTTCTTCCCTCAGTCGAGGAGCTCTATGCGGGGTTGCCGGGTGCCACGCTGCCTTTGATCACCAGGGTATTATTAGCGGCTTCCCATGCTATTACAGACTATTGGTGGATTGTGCTAGCCGTAGTGCTGGTTGTTGCCTTTCTGACGAGTAAGTGGGCTCGTACCGGTCCAGGCAAAAAAGTTATAGATAAGTTAAAAATGACCGCATGGCCAATCGGCCCGTTGTTTATGAAAATGTACATGGCGCGGTTTGCGCGTACGGGTACAACACTCGTAGCGAGCGGGGTTCCGCTTATCCAGATGCTTGAAATTACTTCGGATAGCATCAACAACGTGCATATAGAAGCGTCGCTGCATGGTGCAATCGAAAAAGTAAAGGGCGGTAAAGCTCTGTCAGAGGCAATCGATAATGACCCTAATTTCTTGGATCTTGTACCTGATATGCTTCGCATTGGTGAGCAATCTGGTGCCATAGAAGAAATGCTTGCCAAAACTGCTGATTATTTTGAGAAAGAGGTAGACAACCAAATTAAGGCCGTGTCTACGATTATTGAACCGTTGCTCATGGTTGTCCTAGGTGTATTTGCGTTTATCATCGTCGCAGCCGTATTGCTGCCGGTGTACGGTTTGGCCGGACAAAACCTAGGCGGTTAACAGTAAGATTCTGGTTGGATAACCATAAAAAGCTTGCTTTTTTTTCTTGAGAAGTTTAATCTGTTACCATAAGCATAACGTAATAAAAGAGGGGGGCATGATTCATGCTACAAACATATAAAAGTAAAAGAGAAGAAGGCTTCACTATCATTGAAGTTTTGATCGTATTGGCTATAGTTGGTTTGATGATGCTAATTGTGTTCATGGCGGTTCCTGCCTTGCAACGCAACAGCCGTAATACGGCAATCAAAAATGACGTACAGAATATCCTTGGCGGTGTAGCAGAATTCAGTTCTGCTAATAACGGCTCGATGCCAACAGATATAACTAGTTCCAACGGCACAGTTACGTATGCAGGAACGAACCCAACGACTATGAATATTCAGGGTAGTACTGTAGTAACCACTACAGCAACTGCACCTGCTACTACTACGCCCACACTTGGAACGATATTAATTTCCCGTGGATTCAAATGTAGCGGTACGGCTAGTCCGAGAGCAATTTCGGCAGTTTACGCAATTGAGACTACCTCAGGTACCGTTCGTCAATGCGCAGAAAGCTAGGTCATACAAGTAACCTTGCTAAATGATAAAAAGAAGCCCGCTCAAGGGCTTCTTTTTATGTTAGGATAATGCTAATGGTTTATCTTGCACTATTTCTGCTTGGTTTGTGTTTCGGAAGTTTGGTAAATGCTTTTGTATGGAGGCTCCACGAAACCGCCAATACTAAAAGTTTAAAAAGAAAAAAAGAACTATCAATTCTTCATGGAAGATCAATGTGCGTTCATTGCAGGCATACATTGGCTTGGTACGATTTAGTACCTGTTCTGAGCTGGTTAAGTCTGGGCGGTAAATGCCGGTATTGTAAGAAGCCTATACATTTCCAGTACCCACTCGTCGAATTAATAACAGCAGTTCTATTTGTTCTGTCGTATATGTATAGACCTCACTCGTACGGAATATACGGATTTATATTATTTGCACTCTGGCTAATTTTGCTCGTCGGCTTCATGGCCTTGATTGTGTACGACATTCGATGGATGCTATTACCTAACTCGATTGTTTTTCCGCTGACAGGGGTAGCCGTTTTTCATACTTTAGTTTTGGCGATAGATAAACAAGATCTGGACGTTGTTATTGGAGCTGTCATGGGGCTCATGAGTGTCGGCGGACTATTCTATGTTTTATTTCAGTATTCTAAAGGTAAGTGGATCGGCGGAGGTGATGTAAAGCTTGGCTTCTTGCTAGGTTTACTTGCCGGCGGCCTACTGGAGGGTCTGATGGTTGTTTTTGTTGCTTCACTCTTAGGCACTCTCTTCGCACTGCCTGCAATTGCTTTAAAAAAACAAACTATTTCAAATCGAATTCCATTCGGTCCATTTCTGATAACCTCGCTCATAATTGTCTATTTGTTCGGCTCAATGATTATGAGTTTATTTGAAGCGCAGTATATCTTAGTTTAGGGCATAACTCTTATGGTATACTTGGGGCATAAAAGGTGGCAGGCCTGAGACAAAACCCATGAGGCGTAATAAAAATTTATACATACCCTTTAGCCATGATGGAAGTGGTGGCTATACCATAATAGAAACTCTGATTTTCTTAGGGGTTACAGGTGCTTTATTTGTTTCGGCAATGCTTATAGTAGGCGGGCAGCAACGTAAGAGTGAATTCAGCACAGGCATTCGCGATATCGAATCTCAGATTATCGACATAATGAATGACGTTTCTACCGGGCTTTACGAGAACACTGGAAATTTTTCATGCTCTACTGCTTCGAGCCCGACTAACCCTCCTGTGATTTCTAGTGGACTTACTAGTGAGCAGGGAACCAATTCTCAATGCACATATGTGGGCAGAGCCTTGCAGTTTGCGCCTCAGGGTAGCAATAATGAACAAATCGGAATATATACGCTGGTTGGGCGCCGGCAAGTAGGCATAGTGGGCAGTGCCAGAGATGTGCGTACATTAGCGGAGGCAGCCCCAAATATACTTGACCAGGCAGATACCACGCTTGATTTACCCTATGGCATCAAAATAATGAGCGTGAGCTACAATGATGGGACAGTACAAAATCGCGGCATGGTAACGCTGACAAGCCGGTTTGCCGGCAATTCTGGTAGTGGCGGCATAACGGGCACACAAGATATCGATATTACCGCTATTAATGGATCGGGCTTGAACGATGTAGTGCCAGCTGCTAAAAATAATGTAAGAATTAATATTAACAACACACTAAGCGCTCGTAATCCAGCTAGCGGCATTACGCTCTGTTTTAATAGCGGTGGAACCAATCAGCATGGCAAAATAGTAATTGGCGGTTCGGGTAAACAGGCTAATACTACGTTAATAATTGGTACTGGGGTCTGTTGATGATACGTATACGAAATACACGCGGAGACACCATTGTCGAGGTGTTAATTGCACTCGGTGTTCTGACTGCCGTTTTAGTGGGAGCTTATGTTACCGCAAATCGTACCCAGAACACTAGCCAGGCTTCTCAGGAAAGAGGCGAGGCTATAAAATCTGGAGAAGCGCAGATAGAAAGGCTGAAGGCGATTCTTGTTTCACCTAGCGCGTCTACGGTCCCAAGCGGAACGCCATTCTGTATAAACGACACAGGCAATGTTGTCGTTGCGATAAGCTCGCCCCAGCCAAACCCATTCAGCCAGTCTTTGAGCGGCGATACACTGCCTTATCCTAGCGGGTGCGTTAAAAATAATAGATATAATGTCGCGATACTCAAGAGCAGTAGTAATTATAGTATCTTAGTCCGATGGGAACGGATTGGTGGTAACAGGGATCAAATAAATATGTACTACCGGGTTTATTAGAATGAAAAAAATGTCGACCCACAACTCCGACGGTTTTACAATCATAGAGCTTTTGATAGCCAGTAGTGTTTTTTCGGTAATTTTATTACTTGCGGCTACAGGGCTTATCCAGTTAGGGAGACTGTACCAGAAAGGTGTGGTGCGGTCGCAGACACAAGAAGTTGCTAGATCGGCCATGATTAATATATCTGAAGCTATTCAATTCAAAGGAGGCGGTGTTAGCGCAATCCAGGCCACCGGTGATACACAAGGTTATTGCATTGAGAATAAAAGGATAAGTTATAGGCCAAACAGAAAAATAGTAGAAGGTACAGCAACATCACCGAACACGAAATATGCATTAGTAATCGATACGCTGCCCGGTTGCTCTGCGTCGAGTTTTGCTCAAGATCTTTCCGGTAATTCAGCTACGGGGAATGAATTATTATCTGTAAATATGCGCGTAACAGAACTTCTAATTACCGAACCTAGTAGCGGTTTGTACAATGTCAGTCTTAAAATTGCGTATGGAAACGATGACTTATTTAACTCAGGTAATTGTATTTCAATACGCTTTGGGGGTGGTTACTGTGCAACTGCCGGCTTAAATACTACTGTAAAAAAACGCATAATAAGATAATGTTAATCTTGAAGGTAAACGTATGAAAAAAATATCGCGCGGTACTAGTTTAAGGGCACATCAGCTTGGGATGGCTTCTATTGTAGTGACTATGATCCTTATGATGGTCATATCTTTAATAGTCTTTGCTACGGCTAAATTATCGCGCCGCGAACAAAGGCAATCATTAGACCGCCAGTTGAATACGCAGGCATTTTATGCCGCTGAATCAGGGGTAAATGATGCGGTTAAGGCTATTGAAGATAATTTTGCAATAAACGGTACGCTAATAGATTCCGACTATACTAGCGACTGTGCACAGTTCATGGCGCCGGCAGCGGCCAACTTAAATTCAGAACTTGGCCCCAATGTTAAATACAGCTGCTTATTGGTAGATCCAACACCAACAACGTTAGAAGGAGACATAAATGAAAGCTCGCGCGCCTTCCCGATTCGCGATAAAAATGATGGGATTATAGAATCTATCAGTATTGCATGGCAGGATATAGACGGTGGTACGAATTTTGGTTGCCCCTCTAATTTGCCCCCTATTGGCTCCTGGAACTGTACGCCATTATTAAGATTTGATGTGGTGCCGACCGCGACAGCGAACAGGACTGCATTGAACAATTCGCTAATGACAGGATTTCTTGTGCCCAGTGTGAGTGCTAGTGCAGGTGCCACCACTATCTCATACTCGCCCAGTAATGGTACCGCACCTCCGATCAAAACATCGGTAACGTGTAATACTGATAACTCACCTAAATATTGCAAAGCGGTTATTTCAGGATTGGGCGGTACGCAATATTATCTCAGACTAAAATCGATATATGGAGGCGCAGCTATAACTGTGAGCGCACAAAGAGGTGGGAATGACATCGAGCTCAAAGATGCGCAGGTAGTTATAGATTCTACCGGCAAGGCGGTTGATGTGTTGCGTCGTATCCAAGTACGTGTTCCTATTAACGCGGGGGTGAACCTTCCTGATTTTGCTATAGAATCTAGTAATAGTATCTGTAAACAGCTTGAAATTAATGGGGCAGGGACGGCTTCGTCTGTAAATAATACTGAGTGCCCGCTAAATTAGCCGGCGTTATTCTGCGCAGTAGGAATCATTTGGCCGGGGGTTTAAGATCGGACTTCGACACCTGTTGACTCTGGGAGGTCTTCGTCGCTGATTTTGTTATCTGTGTGAGTGCTGTGAAACTGCTGGTGGATGCTCTTGAGGTGCGGGTCGGTAACGTGCGTATATATCTGGGTGGTGCTGATATTGCTATGTCCAAGCATGGCTTGTACTGAACGAATATCAGCGCCGTTCATAAGCAGATCGGTTGCAAACGAATGCCTAAGCGTATGGGGTGATACATGCTTGGTGATACCAGCCAGAAGGGCATAGCGAGCTACCATTCGTTGAATACTGCGTGCAGTTAAGCGGTGATAATTACCAGATAGATCAACAGTTTTTCGGCCGCTATAGCGGATAAATAACGGCCTAGTATTGTCGGTACGCTTCTGGAGGTAACGATCGATCCACACGGCTGCATCTTGGCTGATAAAAACCGGTCTATCTTTTTGGCCTTTGCCGCGCACGGTGAATTCGCGCCGTTTCAAATTTATATGATCTTGATCAAGTCCTACAAGCTCAGAAACGCGGAGTCCTGAACAAAACAGCAGTTCAAGTATAGCGCGGTCACGCAAGCCATTCGGAGTTGATATATCCGGTGCCAGTAGCAACCTCCCGACTTCATCGGGTGTCAGCCAGGTTACTTGTTTGCGGACGGTGCGGGACAGTTCAATCTTGTTTGGTGCTAAGGTGTCCCAACCTCTTTTCGCGCAAAATTTAAGGAAACTACGAAGGGCAATGAGGTGGTAGTTAAGCGTTGATTTTTGTAATTCGTCGCTTGTATTTGTACCTAAACGATTCAGCCACAGCCGCCATTTGCGAATAAGTTCTTGGTCGATATCTTCAACTTTTATATCACCGGCGAAATCGTTTAGCCGGGTGAGGTAATGATCGTAATTGGCTATCGTTTTTTGTGAACGATTTTGTTCAATTTCCATGTATTCTAAAAATGTTGTTTTTGCTGTCTGATAACGCATACGTTTATTGTACGACATGTTGATGCATATATCTGATATAATCTGAGGAAAATAACAGATGAAAGGAAAAGCCTTGGAACGAACCTTGATTATTCTAAAGCCAGACGCAATACAAAGGGGAATCATAGGCGAGATTATTACTCGATTTGAACGAGCAGGACTCAAGGTAGTAGCCATGAAGATGGTCTCCCCTGATAAAGAACATTTCCATGCACATTACGAAGGTATAAGTAAGCTCATCAGTCGCTGGGGCGATGATATCTATAACATCACGCTTTCTCATATGACAGAAGCGCCGGTAGTAGCCGTTGTCCTTGAGGGTGTCAGTGTGGTTAAGCATGTTCGAAAGATGGTTGGCACGACAGATCCGATGGAATCTCCTCCGGGAACAATCCGCGGAGATTACACGCACGTAACCCGCGAGTTCACCAATACTCGTGGCGGCACACTGCCTAACATCATTCATGCTTCCGGTGACCCAGATGAAGCAAAAGAGGAAATTGCACTGTGGTTCAACGAAAACGAACTATATGATTATAAAGTTGCGCATGAAACAGTTGTTCACGGCAAAGTTCCACAAATAACAAAATAGATGTAGTGGTGCCCAATAGGGTACCCTATGTCCCCGTAGTTCAATGGATAGAATAACTCCGTCCTAAGGAGCAGATAGCGGTTCGAATCCGTTCGGGGATACCAAAATAGAGTAGAATAAGCATAACCATGGCAACACAGAAAATTTTTGATGATCAGTTCGACGATGAAGAGGTGTTATTTGTATTCCGCAAGCATCCGGTAGTTATGCGTAAAGGTTTAGTGTTTGGAATGCTGGGGCCATTGTTAGGTATTATTCCGGCCGCAATCAGACCTGAGCTCGGTTTTGGTTGGTTCTTCGGCGGGCTGGCAGGCGGGGTCGTATTAGGCTTACTCATTTTTGCACCAGGTTACATTGCCTGGTATTTCAGCGTATTTATTGTCACCGACCAGCGGTTCATTCAAATAACTCAAAAAGGTTTCTTTCACCGTAGTGTAGTAGACATCGGTCTTAATCAAATACAGATGGTTAATTACGAAATCGCCGGGCTAGAGCAAACAATGCTGGGATTTGGTACAATTATGATGCAAACATACCTGGGAGAACTGGTAATACATGATATTCACCACCCAGCCAAGATACAGAAGAGATTAATTAAAATTTTACGTGATGAGGGGATAGAAACCGCTGGATTCCCAGGCGGACAAGGACAAACAGAAAATGAATCCCGTAAGAACGAAGAAGACGATGGATATTCAGATGACTGAACTTTATATGAGAAATTTAAATACATACGCGATAAGAAAGTTAAGTGGGTACTAAAGGGATGAAGAAGAAACTGAATAAGCTCGTACCAAAGCGCTTGCGCCGAAAAGAGAAGGGCTTAGTCGTTCAAGACAAAGTTCCACGCATTACTAATGAAACCGTGGCTGAACACCGTGAAGAAGTTCTTAAGTCTGCGCGAAAGTACATCTATCCGCTTCAGCACTCGAAACATCGCATCGTAACGATCTCGACAGGTCTTTTTATCGTAACGATAATTGCATTCTTCGCGTACTGTACGCTGGCGCTTTATCGGCTTCAAACTAATTCAACCTTTTTATACCGTGTCACTCAAGTTATTCCTTTTCCGATTGCTCGTACCGGCGGGCAGTTCATAGCTTATGAAAATTACTTGTTTGAACTTCGCCACTATACGCATTATTACGAAACACAGTTGAAGGTCAATTTTGACAGCGGTAAAGACAAGGAGCAGCTTAATCAATTCAAGAAGCGGGCCCTCGATAAGGTTATCAATGATGCCTACGTCAAGCAGCTTGCAGCCGAAAATGGCATTACTGTTACAGACCGAGAAGTAGAAGACCAAATTACTATAGTTCGTAATCAGAATCGACTAGGAAGCACCGAAAAGGTATTCGAAGACGTCATCAAAGATTATTGGGGTTGGTCGCTAAATGATTTCAAGCGGAGCTTGCGTACTACGTTGCTTGCACAAAAAGTAGTCGCCAAACTCGATACGGAAACTAATCAAAAGGCGGAAGCAGCTCTGGCTGAATTAAAATCTGGCGCAGATTTTAAGACTGTTGCCGAAAAATACTCAGATGGTCCGTTTATCACTGATGGTGGCGAGCTGCCATTTCCAGTTGATCGCACGAGCAAAGAGGTTGCAGCTCAATCAACCGATGCATTGTTCAAAACGCAGCAAGGCCAGATAACCGAGATTATTAATACTGGGTTCACACTAGAAATCTACAAACACATTGAAACTAATGGAGATAAAATCCGTGCATCCAGGATAGTCATAACCTATAAAAATATCGACGAATTTGTTAATGATCTCAAGGACAAGCAAAAATATACACAGTTCATCAAGCTGGCGGTGCCCGTTGCGGATGAAGCAGAAACGACAATCCCCGAAAACACTCCGGTAAGTCAGTAAGACGCAAGCACGCATGGATAAACATAAGCCTTATGTTAAAATACACACAAGATTTAATCACATGAATGTAAAGACAAAATTACTCAGCATATCGGCATTAGCGTTAGTAGCTACGATTGTGCCCGCCGGTGCATTTGCCCAAACAGATCCCGCTGCTTCGCCAGCCGGTGGAACGTTTGATCAGCGTCTCGTACAACGCAAAAATGAGCGCAAGATTGCGCTCGAAGAAAAAGATTCAAAACGAATTATTAGTCAATGTACCAAGGCTCAAACCGAACTACGGAAAGTGCAAACTGAGCTCCGTCAGCTTTCTTCTAGGCGAACTGACACCTATAGAACCATCGATGGTAAATTATGGGTGGCTGTCGGGATACTGAAATTAGGAGGCAAAGACACCTTCAAGCTTGAGCGCCAACGGGCGGCATATATACAGAATGTTGAGGGATTTCACACGATTCTGAAAGAATACCAGCAGGCGATCGATGATACAGTGGTAGTCAATTGTGCGGCCGACCCAATTGGCTTTAAGGCATTACTAGAAACATCGCGTATATATCAAGCGCAACTTATAGCGCAGTCAGCTTCAATTCGTAACTTGGTAATTAACGATATTAAAACTACACTTTCTGACCATACAACAGATCTGCAGCCTGTATCAGCAGGGGAGATGTAATATGAATAATGACCCATATAATCCTCAGCAGCCCCAAAATTCACCTAATCCTCAAGTTCTGCAGCCACAGCAACAAGCACAATACGCAGACAGCACACGACAACAAGCCCCTGAAATCTATACAGGCCAGCCTGTCCAGAGTGATTCTAATAACCAAAGTCCGCTAAAAAATAAAAAAGTTCTTATAATTTCCAGTGTTGCTGGCGCGGTTGTATTACTTATATTAGCTGTGGTTTTAGTTGCGTCCAGCGGTTCTAAGACGCAAAAAACTACGACAAATGACACCGGTACAGCAAATAAGGAATCAATACTTAGTCCGGCTAGGGCTATCGATATCGAACAAGTTAGCAACTCGATCAGCCAGGACATGAGTAACATGAATGATGACAGCCAGCTTCCGGCAACACGCATAGACGACAAAACACTGGGATTATAGCTCGTCGCTACGGTTCTGCAACAATTCTAACAGCGCGGACGACAATAATTTAATACCATGAAACGTATTAAATAAGGAGCAGCATATGGGTATCGTATGGACAGTCCTAGCAGTCATCGGTCTTATCGTAGTCTTGCAGTATATCTTTTAGAGTTTGCACACTCCATAGAATATTAATAAACCACCCCGCAGGGTGGTTTATTAACTCTCAGCGACTGGCAGGGAGGGTTATGCGTGATTCGTCTCTTCGTCTGGTGAATTTATCAAGTTAAGTTCTAGCTCGACAGTTTCAAAAACCTTTTCAAATCCTTCTCCATAGTGCTTGCCACCATAGCCTTCAGCTTTAATATTGTCTAAATCGTCCTTGGCATAATCTAACGTGGCTTGGGTAGATACAGCAAGCTGGTCGAATAATTCAGCAGCCCGTGGGTTTGCTTTAGCAGCTTTGACGACATCTAATACACGGTTCCAATTAGTAGCTAAGAATTCAGGTGTTGCATCACGCTGCCATCGTGAAGGACCAAAGGTTGGTTCGCCTGGTTCTTGCAAAATACCAATGTCACAAGCTTGTACGTATTCCTTGATATCTCCTTGCTGAGCATGTTCATATAATTTGCTGAGTTTGTATGCTGCAGGTTCATTGCCTAGGCCAAGGTGTTCTAGACCGGCAATAATGCCTTTACTGTAGGCCAGTGTTTCTAGTGCCATCCGATCATCGACACCCTCAGCAATGGAGTCGCTGGTTTCAGTAATTATTCCTTTGACGATATTAGTAGTGTTTACTTTAAAGTCTTCGTTAGCATCTTCTGGATGAACGGATAATAGAAAGTTGCTGAAACTTCCACCGTCTGTGATTTGCAAACGAACTTTGCCGACTGACTGTTCTCCCTTGTTGCTAAACATCGTGGCTGTAGTGCGAAGAGGCGAGAGTGAGAGCCCTGACGCTTCAAGCACTGGTGTATTTGTTACCCCGATTATTGAACGAGCCATTTGTTCCTGTTCGGTCAACTGTAACTTTTCACTTCCAACAAAATGTACTGTCTGTTCAGCTTCATCTTCTGACGCGCCAGCGTCTACCAACTCTTGTACGCGCTGCGAATCATCCAGATGATCAAGCAGGGCTCTTGCCATCATATTACCCAAAGAGAATTGAGCGTTATGACCATCAATGCTTGCGATAGCTTCGTTGAATGCAGTAATGTCTTCTGGTCGAGAGCCGAATTCTGGTGTGAGATGGGTAATTTCGTTCATTTTTTAAATGTATGCCTTGTTTTTATTTTGGATTTAACTGATATACACAATAGCATAGAAATGCACTTATGTCAAGAAAATATGATACCAGGTGGTATCGCCGCGACAGTCATTTCCTGCCGCTTCAAAAGAAAAAGACCCATACGTTTAGCATGAGTCTCTTTCTTTGGCGGACCATAGCTGAACAGGTGTGGAACTATTTCAGAAACTCTGAGGCCACAGCGGGAAGATACATTACCCAGTTTAAAAGCGAGAAGGTAAACTAGCATTATGAACTGCGATATTTACTTAGATATTGACGGGGTGCTGCTTGCTAATGATAAGTATGCCGCTAATCACGTTGAAGAGTTCCTGCGCTACGTTACCGGCAATTATCCGACTTACTGGCTTACCACTCACTGCCATAACGGTGATACAGACTGGATTAGAGAGTATTTAAGCCCTATTTGCAGCAATGAGACTATGGAGCTGATTAAGCGAATAAAACCCACTGAGAAAGATTGGGATATAGCTAAGACTGAGGCAATTGA
>JBBQYC010000018.1:0-18202 GCA_038209015.1 Saccharimonadales bacterium (SeqCode) | reverse complement strand
AGTATTTTGTGCTTACGGAATAAAAACTTTCTAAACATCTTATAAGACTATGCGAGTATAGAGAGTCGGTCAAGCAGCTAATGCTTGGCTTTCTACATTTACTTGTCCAGCAGTGATATGCTTATGCACTGTAAGGCGAAGGATGACCGCCTTTACCGTCTACATAGACTAAGTGGTTTAGCGTAAGTTTTAGGTGATAAAAACCATCCTGAAGCTGTGAGGGCCAGTCCACTTTTGTCACATTATCATGCCGTACAACCTCTGCATGACTCCGGCTATTCTCACGCGTCAATACACGCCGATATTCTTTATCAAAATACAGTTCACCATAAATCATGGCCTCCATCATCTCAGGGGTCAATGTTGCAAGACTATTGGCGTTTGCTGCTTGTCCGATTGAATCCCAGTTCGCATATTTAGCATGGCTTATCAGGTCATGAGGGCTTGGTGCAATCTGATGCATCAACCCATTCGCCATTGTAACCGTATGGTATGAAAGCCGGCTGCGCTGCATGCGATCAATGTATTCATCAATATTGTCAGTAAGCTCAGTATAGCCCACCCAGTGATTAACGCTCACTGAAGGCCACACAGGTTCACGCGATAAGACCCCCTCTAAGCTGAATGCGCGGGAGGTATCAATTTTAAATTTGTGATATCGCTCAGGACTTATTTGTATGGCTCCAAGTAAACCGTTGATCTGTTCTACATCTGCGGGATTGGCCGTATCAACCCGTTGGAATGGAATTGCTGTAGGTGGTCGGCCCGGAACTATGCATTCTTGGCTAGACAGTGTTTCATAGTGGCAGGCATGAAGCTGAGCTTGTTCAGATGCTGCCGCCTCACTGCCTGTTTCGGGTATAGGCTGGGTTATCTCTGCTGGGAACTGAAACGGCTGCATCAGGCTTTGTGCTGAACCAGGTTCCGAATTTGCGACGCCTACATCCGAACTGGCAAGCGTACCGTCAGCCAAAACATCGTGTTGGCAGAGAGATAATTCAGTAGGGCAGGCCCGCCCTATCTCCTGATAGCCGCCGTTTGCAGCACCTTCTTGCCAATGTTCTGATCTCCACGCAGCTAATCCAATTCCCTGTGCCAGAGTTATACCTATCAGTCCTCCAACTACCTGGCGTCTCGTCAAATCAGGATTCATTTCAGTTGATCTGGCAGCAGTATGCAGTCGTTCTTCGAAATCCTGCAAGAGTCCCCGCTCGCCCTTAGTCATAAGTTTATTATAGTCACAGAACTTATACGTTTACATGTCAAACCAACAACATTTGTGAGATAGCTCACAGTTACACCTGTGGATAAATTATGTCTTAAAAAAAACTCGAGTCGAAACTCGAGTTTTTTTGGTGGAGCTGGCGGGGATTAAACCCGCGTCCGCTAGTGTCTTAGTACTTCGTCTACAGGTATAGATTGTTTAACTACTCTGCTGCATTGAAACAATCAAAACAACAGCCGAGGTGATCCAAATATCTTGACTATGCTTATGGATCAGTCGCATAGAGCATCCAGAAGTATTGGCGTGGATGTAATCCTATCTGGCGTCAGATGACCCACGGTTACATCAATTAAGCTGTAACTGTTGCGAAAGAAAGCTGAGGAGTGAAAACACTCGCTACAAAGTTCTTTGCGCGTGTAATAGCGTTTGCAATTACTGTTGTGGTGTCTATAACGCTGACAAGCGACCTGCGGATAGTACCGTAACGTACCAACGTCGAGCTAAATTCAGCCCCCCTCATTCCTTGACCGGCTACTATTATGATGAACGAATTCATCATAATAGTAGGCCTCGTGGCACAGAACTGCGGTAGAAACGAATGCTCGTGCACTGTATGCGCATACAGCTTACTGCGCTTCGCGCTTCTTTCTTGTTCTGCACTTACGTCAAGAACTGAGGACGACTGATTAGATTGACTTTGTTAAGGTTCGGGTGGGTATTTTAGCATATACCCATCTCACTTGCCTTATGGGGGAGGCGTGGAAATATTATAACACTTGTGCTTGTATAAATCAATAGACTATAAGAGATGTTTAGCGAGTTCAGACCAGTCATCTACTGTCAGATTTTGCGCCCGCACGGTTGTCGCAATCTGCGCCTTCCCTAAACCGTCTTCTACTGTCTGTTTATCTAATCTCAGGCTACTCGCCAGGTTATTGACGAGTTTTTTACGAGGAGCTGAAAAACCAGCCTTCATGGTTGTCAGTATAGGAGCCCTGTTTTTATATTTAGGAATGTCTGGCCGGGTTAGCACCAATACTTGTGAATCCACCTTGGGTGGCGGATCAAAAAACGCCGCTGGTACAACAATATCAAGCTGCGTCTCCCAAAATAACTGCGTCGTTGCACTGAGTAGCGACATCTGCCCAGGCCGTGCAGCCACTCGCTCAGCAACTTCTTTTTGAATTAGAAGTGCGACTTTACTAGCTTGGTTATCTGATTCTGATAAGACGCGAATTAAATGACTGGTTAAATAATATGGAATGTTTGCAATCACTTTGAAATCTGCCGGCAATGTACTGAAGTTATATGTTCTTATATCGCCAAGCTCTATGGTTACGTTGGAAGCTTGTATGTCCGTTTCGAGCCGTTCTATGAGTGATTGATCAAATTCAACAGCAATAACTTGCTTGGCGGTTGCAGCCAACACTCGTGTTAATGTTCCGAGCCCTGGGCCGATTTCCAAAACCGTATCTTCGGGCTGCACATCACCCGCCTCCACAATCGCCTGTAGTATTGATTCATCATGCAACCAATGTTGTCCTAACGATTTTTTAGGATGACTATGCATCAAGTTTTACCAGGGTTGTCTCTGCACGGAGCAGTTCGGGAATAAATGACGGGCGTAGATGTTCAGTTGTAGCTGGATCACGGAATTCTACTTGTTGTATTTCAATCGCACCATGAGTGGTTGCCTCAATATCTATCTCATCAAAATCATCTACATTCTCTATCTCAAAAAAGAATTTTGGACCTTGCCATGTGCCGCTATGCCTAAACTGATAAACAGTTAATAGTTTTCCAACCACGGCTTTTACACCTAGTTCTTCATAGAGTTCTCGTTTTAGGGCATCGACAATATGTTCACCATCATCTACGCCTCCACCCGGTAAGCACCATGTGTTATGTCCAATATGTTGAACAAGCAAGATTTTGCTTTTCTTTCGGATAACTGCCCGAACCCGTATTTTCATGAATACATAGTAACAGTTTTGAAATGATATACTGTCAATCAATAGAGGAGTGAAAATGCCCAACCCGTACGCTAATTTTAATCCAGAAGGTCATGCAAAGTTATGGCAAGCATGTCATGAAGATATGTTAGAGCGCTGGGACCCGGAGCGAGCCGGTGGTATGACGAGAGAAGAATTTGATGAACAATCCAAGGAAATGTCTATTTCAGCATATTTACATTATGAAAGCCGCCAAGCTCCCATATTTTCCGATAGAGAAGACCAAACAATAGCCCGCGCATTCGGTGAAGAATTCGCCCGAGAGCTACGTGATATTCATGAAGGTAAGTACGATACACCTCCGACAAAGAAAAAGCGAAATCGAATCGGCAAATTTATAACTAAATTATTACCTAATTAACCGTACTTCCCAATAGGCTATTTATATAAATATGAATTCATTGTCAAATTTAGTTTGCAATGAATTCTTCCATTAGGGATAAGAGCAGCCAGAGAAAGTTTACTTTCACTGGCTATGAAAGAAGGTATCCCCTTCTTTCATGGCGTTTTACCACCATCTGTTTGCGGTCCAGAATTCATAAGCCGCTGCCCAACTTCCATATCTGCCGACAGCATAGTCATGACACCATTTCATCTGAGTTACAACGTTCGTTTTCCAGTCATCTCCAAAACTTGCCATTTTTATAGCCGGCGTAGACTGACATAATCCATAGCCGACGTACGGATCACTAGGGTTATGGATTGGCTCGTAATACGGAGGGCAATGGGACTGGCCTTGCCAACGCGTTGGGCACCACAAGCCGTTTTCATGGTTGATAATATACAGTGCATATGGGTAGTCGCCTGGGGAAAGCCCGGCAGCCGACATGATCTGCGTCTTATCCGCTGGAATGCTTATCGCTTGTCCACGTGCTACCACGCGCGTCACTGGCTGCTTGTTTATTAATTCCTGGACTTTGGTACGGCTAATTTCAACATTATTTTCAAGCTCAATCTGATAGGTAATAAGCTTGCTCCCAGTACTTCCCTCCTGACGGACAGCAATCGTACCAAAACTGAGAGAATCATCTTCTACGTATTCAGTTTCAAAGGGAATTTCTTCTGATTCAGTTGCTGTTTTTGTGCCTTGTCTGTTGATTTTAATTTCCATTTCAGGGGATATGAGTGTACTACTGTTAGGCTCAACGGTATCTGAAGCAGCAGGGACAATACCCTTTTCTTCTAATAAGTCACCGACGGTTGTCGCATGCGTACGAATAGTAGTGGCTGTTCCGTATAAATAAAAACGTACTGCTGTCGCACGATCGATAATCAGATTGGCGCCAAGTGCCTGTTCACGTATAGCCTCCTGTGCATCTGCATATTCGATCTTATCCTCTGGGAATACATCCACACCCGCTTGTACCGCAATACTTCGGGGCGTCGTGGCAGCGCTGAAAGATTGAATACGTTCTTCGCCGTCAATAATTGTGACTGGTTTGGCGCGGTACACATTGACGCGAAAATCATCAGAGTTTATAGGTGTGTCGGTAGCTGGCTCCACAATATCGCCTTCATGAAGCTTAATGTCCAAACGCTTCAGTAAATCACGCACGTTCACTGCACGAGTTGGGATGGTCTCTTTTTCGCCGGCGACGCTAAGTTGTACAGTATGAGGCTCGCCGGTTCCTTGCGTTTGGCTACCAAACCATACAATACTCCCAAGCGAAATAATGCTCAGCAGAATCAATGTTACAACTGGTACGACAAACGGATGCCGGGTTAATTCATGTTCCAGAAAACGTTGAATGATAGTGTGAGTTTTATGCCGCATATGTATAAAGATGGTTCTTCAAAACAGTGGTAATTATAGCATTCTAGGGTGTAGCCTGCCATGCCTCAATGTGTTCAAGCACCGATGCGTCGGTATTACCGTGGTGTAAGGTAGATAGTGCTACCCATTCCGCATGTGTAATTTCATACCATTGTCTAGATATTTGGGGACGTTCAGGTAGTCGAGCACTGAATCTTACTAGCCGTGTACTGATGCCGCGTTTTTTATAATCAACTTTTCCGTGTGTTTTAAGTATGGTTCTATCAAGCGTAATACCAACTTCTTCGTATAACTCTCTGGCTGTCGCCTCTCGCACTGACTCACCCCGATGTATACCGCCTCCTGGAAGTGTCCATTTGCCATCACTAAACCACGTTTTCACAACTAGTGCTGTGTTCTCATGTATCACTAGAATTCGAGTGCGTTCCGTTCGACGAAGGAGTAGAAAAAATACTGGCCATAGTAGCCAGTACACTTTACCCGAGACATACAATAGTGCATTCACCCGAGCTTCTCCAAAGGTGCGAATGTAATATTTAATTTTTTTGAAGAACGTATTTTTTTGAAATAAATAGTCGCTGTATCGCCGTCCATATCTAGCACGGTCCCAATGCCAAATATAGTGTGCTTTACACCGTCTCCTTCTGATAGTTCAGGTACATATCGCGGTTCAACATCTTGTTTCGTTGTTTGCGGAGTTGTTGCTTCTGGCTCATAAGATTGTTGTTTGAACTGTCCGTCTAGGAAGCTGTTTGTAGCAAATGATGTTTCGGCATCAATTTCAGACAAAAATCTTGAGGGCGGATTATGCTGCACGCCCCCGTACAACACTCGGCTCGACGCATGTGAAAGGTGCAGTTCTTCCTTCGCCCTGGTCATACCGACATAGCACAGTCGACGCTCCTCTTCCATCTCAGCTTGATTATATAAGGCACGGGAATGAGGGAAAATTGTCTCCTCCATACCAATCATGAACACGACTGGAAACTCCAGCCCTTTTGCCGCGTGTAGCGTCATGAGCGTCACTACATTATTGCCGGCGTCGGAAGCATCAATGTCGCTCAGTAGCGAAACTTCTTCCAAGAATCCATCAAGTCCCAGCTCTGAGTATTCATTGGCAACACTTAAAAGTTCTTTCACGTTTTCCTGGCGTGCTTCTCCCTGCGGCGTTTTATCATCGAGAAAATCTAAATATTCTATTCGTCGAATGAGACTGTCAATGAGACCCGACAAGGCAACTTCGTCTTTCATTTCCCGGAACGTAGATACTAGTTCGGCTAGCTCAATAAGCTGCTGCCTAGCTTTCGCTGTCAGATCATTACACATAGCTACGTTATTCAGTGCCTGGGACAACGAAAAGCCGGAACGGTCCTTCCACAGTAAGAAATTTTGAATTGAGACGGCACCGAGCCCTCGCGTTGGGACATTGGCTATACGCTCAAAGCTAACTTGATCATCCGGTTGATAGAGCAATCGTAAATACGCCATAATATCTTTGATTTCTTTACGGTCGTAAAAACGTTGTCCGCCAACTATTTTGTAGGGTACGCCGTAGCGAACAAAACTTTCTTCTATGGTTCGGCTTTGGGCATTTGTACGATACAAAACTGCGAAATCATTGTAATTTCTCGCTTTCAGATCAACATTCGACTGAATGCGCCTTATAATTGCCTCGCCTTCGGCACGTTCGTTATGGATTTGCATGACCCGCACCGGCTGACCGGCTCCTTCGTTTGTCCATAGTTTCTTGTCAGACCGTTGATCATTTTTTGTAATGATTGCGTGGGCGGCATCTAAAATGGCTTTTGTGCTTCGATAATTTTGCTCGAGCTTAATAACCGTGACGTCTTTGTGATCACGTTCAAAATTCAATATATTCTTGAAATCTGCACCACGCCACGAATAAATGCTCTGCCAATCATCACCCACTACGGCAATATTGTTATGCGCTCCGGTTAATAACTTCACCAGTTTGTATTGAGCGGCGTTTGTATCTTGATACTCATCTACCATGACGTATTTGAACTGCTGCTGCCATTTGTCACGGATTTCTTGGTGGTTACTCAGCATTCCAACGGTCTTACTAATCAAATCGTCAAAATCAAGAGCACCATTATCTTTCAAAATTTTTTCATACAAAGGATAGATTTTTGCAGCTACTCGGTGCAGTGGACCACTTCCTAACGACTGGTATTCACTGGGGGATACAAGTTCGTTTTTAGCACCACTGATAAGTCCCGATATGCTACGGGCCGGAAAACTTTTCTCATCGACCTGCAGCTGTTTGCATGCCCGTTTGATAGCCGATGTCCTATCGCCTTCATCAAATATTATAAAGTTGCGCGGTACGCCGCTGTATTCACCATCCTGTCGAAGTAAGCGCACACAGATACTATGAAATGTACCCATATATGGCATGAATGAACGATTTTCAGGATTTTCGCCAAGCAGCAGCGCGATACGCTCGCGCATTTCTTTGGCAGCTTTGTTTGTAAACGTTACCGAGAGGATATTATAGGGAGTTGCGCGATTGCTAGATATCAAATGAGCTATACGGTGAGTCAGTGTTTTTGTTTTGCCTGAACCGGCACCAGCTAAAATAAGCAGTGGTCCTTCAGTGGCCTCAACTGCTCGTCTTTGTTCTGAATTTAGTCCCTCAAGAATGCGATTCACCCGACTATTGTATCAGCTATATTCAGCGTCCGTTGAAGATTCTGAAGGGTAAATCTACTGGTGATTTGATTAACTCTAAATCTAGCGCAGCATAGGTTCCTGCAAGCGCTAGGATTATAAAACCGGCTACTGCGAACACCTGTTTATTTTGTTTGCGTTTAGTAATTTCTCCTATTGGTAAAAAATACGTTTTATCATCTATCAGTTTTTGGATGGCAGCCTGCTTGGTTGTATCGGTTTCAATTTTGTCGTCTTTTTTGTTATTTCTGGCCTGATTTGCCACTGCATCAACAATCGCAGCCTCTTCTTTTGCTTGTTTTTCAGCAGCATCATCTTCGGTAGATGCAGGCGAGGAATCTGGTTGGGACGTATCAGTTTCCGGTTCAGGAGTAACCGGTTTGTCATTTGATGAAGTACTAAGCGGCTGGAGTGTCTTTCCAGTTGAAGCAAGTGTCTGTTTTGTGGGTCCGGCTTGCTGAATGTCATCCGATTTAGCCTCAGATTCCTCTGGTTTCATCATAGGATCTTTTACAATTTTCCTATTACTAACTATAACCGGACGTGAAGTCTCACTGGGTGTAGCATCTGTGGTTGTGATATCCATTGCTTTTTTGGAATCACCTGATGCACTAGGCATTTTCTTCCCCGGAACGATTCAACTGATATGCAGTGTGGACAATTGAGCTGAACTCATCATAGTTCAAACTCGCACCACCTACAAGCAAGCCATCAACACCTTCAATCTTGAGTAGCCCGGCGGCAGTCGAGGCACTGACACTCCCTCCATACAAGACTCGCAACTGTTCTGCTGCATGCTGTCCATACAAATGACGCACGTTGTTTCGGATTGTTTTCACTGATTTGCTAATTATTTCTGGAGTTGGAATTTCATGATGTGCAAAATCTTTGCCATTGCTTAGTGCCCATACCGGTTCGTAGGCAATGACCACTTGATCGATATGATGACTAGTTACATTAGCTAAAGCTGTAGTGACTTGGTCATGTAACACTTGATTCGTCTCTTTGTCTAATCGCTCCTGCTGCGTCTCACCAACGCATAGAATAGGTGATATATCATTACGGATTGCTGCCGCGACTTTATCCCGAACCATTGGCAAATCTTCACCGAATTTGTAGCGACGTTCCGAATGGCCGACTAGTGCGTAGTGAACCAGTTCCCGGAGCATCGTGAAGCTTACTTCACCTGTATATGGTCCTTCGTCTATGGCATGCGCATTTTGAGCAGCCAAGCGGAATTTACGACGATCCAACTGAGTGCTTAAGGGTTGAAGAGCCAACATGCTTGGAGCCAATACTGTTTCAACGTCTCTATGAATTCGAATTCGTTCAGTCAAACGATGCAGCAGCGTACTTGCGTCGCCGACATCCATATTCATCTTCCAATTACCAACTATTAGTGTTCGTTCCATGTTTTAAGCCCTTGTTTTCTGTTTTAAGGAAAAGAGCAGCCGGAGACGTGAATTTATTTCACGCCCCGCGCGATGAGAAAAACCTGCGGTTTGTCTCATGCAGCGTTTACCTGTTCCAACTATTAGTGTTCGTTTCATAATACTTACGCTTAGTATATCACTTTCTATTTTTTCTCCATGAGAGCTTCTACGCCCGGTAAGGTCTTTCCGCTCATTAATTCCATGCTTGCACCGCCGCCAGTAGAGACGTGTCCAAAAATACCGACCAATCCATGACCTTCAATATATCCGACCGTATCTCCACCACCAATAACACTAAATGGTTTATTACCATAGCTTCCCAGTAATGCATCTATGACTGTCTCCGTACCATGAGCGAATGGACCTATTGGACCGTGGAGCCCCTTGGTTTCTGTCACTCCCATAGCACCATTCCATACAACAGTTTTCATAGACTGAATTGCACCGGCTATAAATGAGCCAGATATGGGACCAATATCTAATATAAGTTCATCAAACTGCACCTGAACGCTTTTTTGTGGAGGCCTTTTTGGATAATGTTCTATGTCTGACATCGTATGTGCACCCCAATCAACAATACGAGTTCTAGTGCCGCTGTCTATCTTCTTAGCGACAACACCATCTTGGGGTAGATAAAAAACGAGTGAGCCTTCTTTTGACCGTTTTTCAGCCATTGCAAGTATTTCTTTTGCCAGTGGCACATCGGCTTTATTTGCGAGACTCTTGCCAATTTCTATATCTTTCGCAAGTAAAAAAGTATTTGCCATAGCCCCACCCACGACTACGACGTCTGCAATTTCAATGAATCTCCGCAATATACCAATTTTATCTGCTATTTTGGCGCCTCCGATAATCGCCATTAGCGGCCGCTGGGGGTCTTCAATTGCGGTATCTATTGTAGCTACTTCTTTAGCGACGAGTAAACCAGCAACACTTGGAATGAATCTTGTAACGGCTTCTGTACTCGCATGAGCTCGGTGAACTACGCCAAAACCATCTTGAACAAATATGTCCGCCAATTCAGCGAGTTTATGCCCGAATGATTCATCGTTTAACTCCTCTGCCGATGCAAACCGCAGATTTTCTAACAATAAAACGTCACCAGGTTTTAGTTTTTCGACTGCCTGCTTCGCTACATCGCCAACTGTTTCGTGGCAAAATATGACAGGTTTATTTAGTAGCTCGCCCAAGCGTTTTGCTACCGGCTGTAGACTATACTCTGCCATGACTACACCATCCGGACGCCCCAGATGTGAGCAAACGACGACTTTTGCACCGTGCTCAATCAAATAGCTAATAGTTGGCAACGCCTGTGTAATACGGTAATCGTCAGTTATCTTATAGTCATCGCTTAAAGGAACATTAAAATCAGCTCGGACTAGTACCGTTTTACCAGCTACATCTATATCTTCAATCGTTTGTTTTGTAAAAGCCACATCCCACCCTGATTATTCTTATGGTATTCTACCGATTTAAACAGCCTCAAGCAACTATTCGATGATGCGTACTTTTATGGTATCAGTAGTGCCGACAATGCCAGGGTGCATGCCAGATGCAGTTACAATCATGTCGCCTTTACTGAGTATTTTATTTTTGTGCAACCAGTTAGTGAGCTTGGTGGCCTGACGCGGCCCATCCTTGCGTACATAACTCTTGGTACCAAACACAATGGCGAGCAAGCGCGCTACTTTAACATCGCTCGTAACGGCAATAACAGAACGTTCAGGACGGCGGGCTGCAATCTGTAGCGCCGTTGAGCCTGACTTTGTTTCGGCCACGATTGCAACGGCATCAACACTCTCTGCCAGGTTAATAATAGCGCTGCAGATGGCGCTTTGCTTTGGCGTAATGGTTTCTACGTCAGGGTACACTGCTTTGAGTGGTGGATTATTTTGAGAATACAGAATGATATTCTTCATCGTTTCTACCGTCTCAACCGGATATTTACCGGCGGCAGTTTCATCAGACAACATGACACAATCTGCACCAATGAACACAGCTGTAGCCACATCCGAAACCTCTGCCCGGGTCGGCTCCGCTTCGTCAACCATGCTGTACATCATTTGGGTCGCAACTATAGTTGGTTTTGCGTGGGCTATACCCATACCGACTAATTGGCGTTGTATAACCGGGACCGACTCTTTGGGCACTTCAACCGCAAGATCACCACGGGCAATCATAATCGCATCGGTAGCATCGACAATAAGCTCCATGTTTTCTATGGCTGCCTTGGTTTCGAATTTGGTTATTATTTTGGCTTTCATGCCGAGATTTTTGATAAGACGGCGCATAGTATGCACATCTGCATCACTTTGGACGAAACTTTGGGCAATATAATCTACATCATTCTGGGAGAGCCATGCTAAATCCTCTTTGTCTTTTTTAGTGATAGTATCGCCGGCAAAATCAGTGTCGGGTAGATTGATACCTTTTTTCTGTACGAGAACGCCATCGTTTTCCGCTTCAGCGCTGACTATTCCATTTTTTACGCTTGTTATAACTGTGCGTATCCGCCCATCGTTGAGTAATAGGCGCTCGCCACGTTTAACTTTCTTACTTAGATCATACTGTGTTGGTATTTCGCTACCCTCGTACGGCACGTTGTAGGCAAACCGCAGGCTGCGGCCTTTTTGCACGTTAATAATACCATCAAACACACCCAGACGTATTTTAGGACCTTGCAAATCGGCAATGATTGCAACGGGCTTTCCTAGATCTTTTGAGGCTTTGCGTATCCAAGCTATTTGCCTTTCCCGCTCATCGTATGCACCATGACTGAAATTTAAACGAATTCCATTAGCTCCAGCATCGATAAGCCCATGGATACTTTTGTAGGAATCGGTCGCAGGTCCGACCGTCGCAATGATTTTCGTGCGTTTAAACTTCGAAGCCGGCACCCGTGGTGCTTTATTTGTAACATTTACCATTAGTTACAGATTAACGGTTATGGCTATATCTTGCAATATAATTACAAGCTATTGAGAACTAAAGCAGTTCTGCTTCTATAGCATCGAGCTCGCTTGTATCCATTGACTCAATGTCTGATTCATTCAAAGAATCCTCGGCCTGTTTTAGATCTTCAGCTGATTCTATAACTTGTCCAGAAGTATCAGTAGAGCCGCTCGATTTATTTGTGTTTTGCTCATCCATCATTGTGTACACCCTATATCCGGTAAAGGCAATCAATCCAACTGCCACAACCATTAATATCACTATAATCGAGCTAAATCCTTGTTGCTTTTTCATTATAGATTCTCCTGTGTTTCACTATCATTGCTATCAGTTGTGGTTTCACCGGATTCTGTTTCTTCCTCAGCTTCTAGTTCGCTATTAGATTCTGTTTGGTCAGTGTCAGTATCTGATTCTGCTGCTTGCGCGTCCTGTGACCCTTCTGCGGCCGCTGAACGCATTGAACTGATCAACTCTACAAGCTCTTTACGGTATTCTTTCAAGGCCTCTTTGGATGCTTGAGCGCTTGAACGATACGCAGCGACATCAATAACTACATCCGGGTCGGTGCAGTCAATGTCAACACTCAGCTCACCGAGTGCAGCTATTTCGGTCTTAGCATTTTCCTGAGCCGCAGTGATTTCTTCAATCTGTTCATCATAATCATCTACTGTTAGCTGGCCGGTGGCGTAGAAATTTTGTACCTTTATATTAAATCCGTCTATAACACCTAGTAGCCGACTCGCTTGAGACGACACTCGATTAGTAATATCTTGGATCTTTTCTGTTCGGCGTTCACATGCTGCTTGGATTTTTTCAGCTGAACGAGTTTCTGCCATTTCTCGTCTTTCGGCTACTTTCTGCTCAGCTTTTTCTTTACGTTCTGTAACCCGCTCTTCAATTGCGGCACGCTTGTCCGTACCATTGCCAGAATTACCGCTCCTTTGAGCTACTACCGCTGCCGGTGCTATCACAATCATCATAACGCTGCATAGAGTGGTAATGTTCAAAATAATACTTTTCATATAACCCTTATCTTCTTTATTGATTTCATATAGTAAGTAGCTAGTATTGTATCTTAGTCTAACTAATGCCAGTATAATATGCTTATGGCAAATTATAAAGGTCACATCACTGGCGGCATTTTAGGGGGCATAGCATTTGCTGCTGCAGTTGAAATCCTTCCCTTGAACCTCAGCGACGCAGCGCTATTGCTTACAAACTGGCAGATTATTACAGGGATATTACTTATCTCTACGTTGTTCGGATTATTTCCTGACGTTGATACCAACAGTAAAGCGCAAAATCTGTTTATTGGTATAGCACTCGTACTAGACTGCGCATTGATTTTTATGGAACTCTACCAGCTTGCCGCTTACCTGGGCCTCATTGCTATGACCCCAATTGTCGGAAAACACCGCGGCTGGACGCATCACAAAGTAGCGATGTTGCTTGTTCCGTCTCCTATTCTTCTCATTCCATACCTTGATGTGGGATACATATCGCAGACGGCATTCATCATGTATGGTGCTGCTGTAACTGGATATTTCACGCACTTACTGTTTGATGGTCTTATATGGAAACGTTTCCGTATCAGGAATTAATACATGCCAAAATATAGCTGTTATACGTAGAGCATACGGGCCTGCTCCCTCCTGTCATGCTATGATTAATCGATAATACAGGCGTATATATTATGAAAAAAGGCACCTATTCTATTACCAGAAATCAAGACATTATTCTGGTCCGTCTAGAAGGCTTTATATCTGGTGACATAATTATGCGTGTCCAAAAAAAGCTTTTGGAACTTATATCTTTCGATAAACGACGGGCAAATAAAGTTTTAATTGGTATTGATATTACTCGGGTATCTGGTCAGAACAGCGCAGCTCGTTTAGCGGGAAAAAACATGTTTAAAAATAAGGATGTAGATAAAATTGCTATATGGAGCAAGGACAAAACTCTGAATTCTATTACTAACTATATTATCCGGTCGTTCTTGCCCGAAAATAAAGCCAAATTATTTACAAACGAAAAAGATGCTTTTGAATGGCTTCGCATCACTGGATACGAAAAAGCTCAATTAAAAAAGAGCCGGCGCAAAGACAATGTTTTAATATACATTGGGTTTTTAATGTCCTTACTAATACTGATATTTACCGTATGGATATATTGGCAAACAAAAATAAATTTAGAGGCTACAAGCAAACAACGTCTAATAGATATTTCAGATGCCGCTGAAGATAAAATTATATTCCGAACAACTGAATATGCATCCATACTGCGTAGCTACCGCGGCTTATACGCCGCATCTCAAGACGTAACTGCAGGGGAGTTTCATGAATTTTTCATCAATCGTGAACGCAATCTAACATATGAAGGACTGACAGCATTTACATATGTTGCACGGATTCCCGCTAATCAAGAGCAGCGCTTTCTAGACCAACTCAACACTGATTCGTTACTTAAAGAAAGAGATGTTATCGTATCTGCTATTCTGCCAAATAAGGGGCAAGCCGTACTTTATGCAATCAAATATATCGAACCCTTGCCCGATTCAAACGTAGCTTACGGACTTGAAGTTTCGGATCCCACACGACTTCAAAATTTCTATGATTCTGAGGAGAAACAAGGTCTCGTACTATCAGATACTGTTAATTTAAGCCAATTTGTAGGCAGAGAACCACGAATGGGTTTTTACATGACAGTGCCAGTTTATGAATTAGATGGGGTTAGATCCGAAGTGCCAAGAGGTTACCTCAATGCGGTATTCGAATATAAGAACCTGTTTTTTGGTGTGCTTAATGATCAAGAATTCAATAATGTATCCGTCTCCATAAGCAGCGACGGCCAGACTATATACGAACATACCAAGGCATCAGATCAAGCATTGGTTGTCCAAAATGATATAGAAGTCGAGGATGAAACTTGGAATATATCAGCCTCAGCGCCGACTAATTATGGTCTGTCACGGTTTGAGAAAAACACACCGAATTTGATCCTGCTGATTGGCATAACGACCGCTATCAGTGTGTTCGTTCCACTCATCATTGCTACGAATACAAAACAACGTGCTCAAAAATTAGCGGCATATATTACTCAAGACCTTGAGCGAGAAAGTTTGCTTCTCAGTGATAAATCGACCCAGCTGGAGGCACTTATTAAAAGTATCGGTGAAGGTCTTATAGTGACAGATACTAAGGGGTACATATTTGAAACGAATCCATCCGCCGAAAAATTACTAGGGAAATCGGCCGCCGAACTTATTGGCAAACATTATCCGACGGTTATTCAATTGTATGATCGCGACCATGACAAAGTTAAACCCGAAGAGCGTCCGGAAATACAGACTCTTCTAACTGGAATGCCTGTTGTCAGTCGTAACTATAGCTTCAAACGTGGGAAGAACTTCATGTCTGTTTCTTTGACGGCATCCCCATACATGCGTGATAACCACCCATCTGGGATTATTATTGTGTTCCGCGATATCACTAAAGAAAAACAGCTGGAAAATGCAAAAGATGACTTTTTGGCTATTGCTTCTCACCAGCTGAGAACACCTGCAACGGCTATAAAACAATTCATTGGGCTAGTGTTGCAGGGCTATACCGGCAAGCTCACTGCAGAACAATCATCTATACTCGGTGACGCCTACAGCAGCAACGAACGTCAAATAACAATCGTACAAGATATGTTAACCGTCGCCAGGCTTGAAAGCGGCCGTATGTCTTTAAGTCTCAGTACATTCGATCTATCAGACCTTATTCAACAAAGTATCAATGAGAACAAATTATCATTTAAGGATAGGCGACAATCAATTACCACAAAACTTAAGAAGACAGAGTTTGAAGGTGATGCAGAACTTCTAAGGATGGCTATGGATAACTTCATAGGAAACGCTAGTAAATATTCGCCAGAGGACACGGGTAAGATTCAGGTAACATTAGCATCTAAAAATAAACAAATACTCCTCAAGGTACAAGATAATGGTGTTGGAATATCTAACGAAGATCGAGCGCTATTATTTAAGCGCTTTAGTCGCATTGAGAATGAACTATCTGCCAAAGTGGGAGGTTCTGGACTTGGCTTATATATTGCTGAGAAAATCGTTAGACTCCATGACGGTAAGGTAACGGTTAAGTCATCAACCGGCAAAGGAACAACTTTCACTATACATCTTAAAGCTAGATGACCATGGTATTATAAATAATAACTTGGGAGAGCGGTATGTCTGTGAAAACTCAATCTAGGAAGCACTGGACGGAAAACGTACTCGGAGTCGTAGCACTGCTTGCTGCTGCTTTCACTTTTTTTACACTTACGTCACCAATCGATCCCGAAACATTATCGCGATTCAATATCACTCCTATGCAGCTGCGTATGCTACTACTTCCGCTTATTCTTATGATTTTAGTTATATGGTTTAGCTTGTCGTACGGTTTTGTGCGGTTTAAAAGTTATGCGCTTATGATTATTGAAGACAAGGACGGTCGGGCATTCAACCTTATAGCAAACGCAATAGGTTTACTGGGCCTTCAAATAATCCTCCCCTATTTACTCCGAGTCATCCTCACACGACTAACATTTGATGAACGCCTGACTTTATACATTTCCACATATCTGGGAATCGTACTTGGGCTTACTGGCTACTACTACCTATTAAAAGGCGGCCAGGATTTAGAAAAATTAGTAAAAGTCCGTCGAAACACAGGCAAATCATTACAACTAGCATTCGTCATATTCCTAGCACTTTATGCAGTGTGTGCAATATTGCTTAAGATATCGGGCATAAATACTCAGGAGTTAAATATTCATGCTATGCTGCCTTTCATTCCGTGGTTGATAACAATTCTCCTTCCAACACTACTAAGTTGGCATCTGGGGTTAATGGCATTCCTAACGATTTATAGGTACAAGGAACATGTAAAAGGGGCCATTTATAAAAACGTCTTTTCGCGTATTACAACAGGATTATTTATAGTCATTATCTCCTCAATAGGCATTCAGGCACTTGTTTCACTTGGTTCTGCTTTCCAGGCGCTTGGGCTGGGATCAACGTTGGTGATCGTGTATGGAATTATAGGTGTGTTTGTGTTCGGATATTACAAGATAGCCGACGGTGCTAAAAACTTACAAGTTATAGAAGAGATCTAGGATGGTAAGCGCAGACCCACAAGCAGAGCTTTTCGAAAAGGTAGTTGAAATAACGAAAGACCATCTTGGTCCGGCATCTGAACGATTTATAGCACGACAAATCAAGAGCCATCTCAACAAAGATCCAGAACAACTAAAACCGCAAGATATTCCCAGCTTAGCTGAATGGACAGTGCTTGCAATTGGGTTGCTTACAGATGATCAGGAGCTAATAGATAGCTATACAAACGAATTACTGAAACTAACCAAGTAAACCATGCATAAAATACTGCTCATCGAAGATGAACCCTCATTGATTAAGGCATACAGCACTGTCCTCATAAAAGAAAAATTTCTAGTTGAAGTGGCTGAGGACGGCGAAGAAGGCTTAGAAAAAGCCGTGTCATTTAAACCGGATTTAATTTTGCTTGATATGCTAATGCCAAAAATGAATGGATTAGAATTTTTGACTAAGTTTAATAAAAACAAGAATTATCCTGATGTAAAAATCATTGTTTTCAGCAATTTCAGTACTCCGGAAAAGATCGAACAAGCCCTAGAACTCGGCGCCACTACATACAAAACGAAAGCTTTCTTCTCACCTAAAGAAATTATCGAATTAATCCGAGAAACTCTTAAAAAGTAAACAATCTACAAATACAAAGCTACGGTTAAAAATATTAAATTATAACTATTAGGTATATTGAGCTGTCGCCATCTACTCTATTACAAAATACTTTTATACGTTTGTAACTTTTGTTTTGTTCAGTTTATGCGGATTTTCTGGGGCCTCAGCAAACTTCTCCACAACATAATAGGCAGGCTTTTTAATAACCACCTTTTCTATCGAGTTAAACTCATGCCCTGGTATTACCACAAAATGCTGCCTATTTTTATGAATGTCTCCATATGCATCAATTTTAAGAGGAATACGTAATGTGCAATTTTCATCAGAGCATTCACAATAAAGCTGCAATGACAGTCC